>JAAEMS010000072.1 GCA_024225275.1 Actinomycetes bacterium | reverse complement strand
TAGGGGGCGCGAACTCTCGGCGGTCCGCCGTGAGGCGGAGACAGCTCAGGTGCATTCATCCACGCTGTTGTCGTAGGCGGTCCACACCTCGTCGGACCACCAGCTCCCCATGGGGTCGGCCATGTCATCCAGGGTGAAGGCGCCCACCGTGCCCAGACCCACACAATGGGCCTGCTCTGGTGGCAGGCCTTCTTCGATGGCGGCCAGCGCGATCCACGAGACCGAAGCGGCCGCGTCGAGGGCCAGCACGGCATCGAGCTCGACCGGATCACCGTCGGGGCCCGGGTCACAGGTCCGGACCAGAACCATGTCCTCGCCTTGGACCTCGCGGGAGGAGCCCTCGGTGGCCCAGACCTCGAGGGCCCCGCGCATCTCATCGAGATCGGCCTGACTGTCGGCCTCGATGTGGACCGTCACACAGAGCTGGTCTTCGACGAAGGAGCTCACATAGGCGTCGCTGCCCCAGCCGTGAACGGCCGCCAGCGCGTCGTCGAGGGGCATGGCCTCGGCCAGCATCAGGAAGAGGAGGAGGGGCCCGATCTGGCCCTCGTCCCAATACTCGCCCTCGACCTCGGGAAGCGGTGGCCGGACGCGTTTGGCCTCACCGATGATCAGGTTGTTCACCGGGTCGACGACCGCCTCCTCGGTGAACGGAGGGGATTGGAGAAGGGTGTCGAGCTGGCCGGCCTCGTACAACAGCTCGGCCATCGGAGGGCCCAGTTGGTAGGGGGCCGAGAACAAAGCCTCGAGTGCTGAGGTCACCCCGGTGACGCTGGCCTCGTACTCGCCGGCCGACTCGGCGTACTCCGCGCTGAGCTGTTCGAGCTCGGCTGGGGGCAGCGCCTCGATCCAGAGGTTCTCGATGCGGGTGGCATCGCCCTCGATCACCGCGGTGAATGCCGCGTCGCGCTCAGCGGTCTTGAAGCTCCGACCGATGTCGAAGTGCTGGTCCTGGAGGGCGTGGGTCAGCTCGTGGACGATCGTCGCCTGCTGCCCCAGGGTGAGTTCACCGGCCGGGATGACGACCCGGTCCTCCTGGGTGTCGTAATAGGCGGCGACCCCGCCGGTGAGCAGGGTGTCCTGCTCGGTCCCCAGGTCGGCGGCCCCCGAGCCCAGGCCCAGGGCACGGAACCATCCGAGGTAGGCGGCGTCGAAGTCCGGGTCGGGCTCCAGGTCGCCCACGCCGAGATCATCGAAGAAGTCCTGTTCCTCGGCGAAGTCGACCCAGACCGGATGCTCGAACTCCAGCCCCCGGTACTCCTCGACGAAGGCAGCCAACTCCGCCACGGCCGGATCCCACTCATCGGGGTGGAGGGGGGCCTCGCGGCTGGCGACCCAGCCCCCCAACCAACCGAATCCGGCCACCGTGGCCAGGATGCCCACCACGCCGGGTAACACCCAGCGGGGCCGGACGGGCTGGGCCGGGCTGGGGATCAGGTGTTGACCGGTATCCACACCAACACCAGATCGTCGACGTCGATGTCCTGACGCTCCAGGCTCACCTCGAAGGGCTCTATGGCGCCCGCCTTGGCGGTCCACTCGTCGTCGATGTCGAGGAGAGCCTCCTGGAGATCGAGCTCGAGGTCATCGAGGGCCAGGTTCTTCTCATTGATCCGATTGTGAACTGTGGCCATCCGCTCAGCCGTGTTCGACTGGCTGCTCCTACTGCGACCCAGCTTCCTGACCGCGCCAGCCAGACCCCGGCTGCTCTTGCGGCCGCCCAACAGCCCGCCCAACACCGAAGCTCCGATATCGAGCAAGTCACTCGAGCGGCGGTTGTCCTTCTGGGCCGACAGCTCCGCCAAACGGTCCTCGTGTTTGGCGATGGCAAGCTGGATCTTGTCCATCTTGGCCTCGAGCTGATCGCGGATCTTCACCGCCTCTCCATCGGCTCCCTCGCCGGCAGCCTGGAGACAACGATGGCGAAAACCGTCTTCCGGCTCACCCACGCGGCTGTAGAGCTTCAGCTCAGGGTTGCGGAAGAGATCGAGATCGAGATCGCGGTAGAGGAGGTTGCGGATGGCCTGGGCCATCCCCTTGAAATAGGTCTTGGTGTGAACCGGAGCCGACGGAAGCTCGTAGACGGCGCCGTCGGGGGCGATGGTACGGAGGTCTCGGTCGTCGAAGTCGACGGCCACTGCGTGGTCGGCGTCGGGGTCTTCGCTGAGCGGGATCACCACGGCCTCCCACTCCTCGGTGTGGCGCAGATCGGCCTTGGTCTCGTCGAACAGGAGTTGGACCCGGGTGGCCACCGCGGCGCGGAACCGGGTGCCGGCCGGATCGCCCCCCACCTCGGTGAGCCACGGCGCCCCAGGGTCGAGCCAGCGCACCGGAGTACCGTCGGCGATCTCTGGAGCCACCGATGTTTCGTCAGGGGACAGCTCTTCTTCCTGGCCGCTCTCGGGCTCCGTGCCGTGCGGGTCCCGCGTGCCCGCCGTTGTCCCGGCGGCGCCCGCTGGATCTGCGCCCCCCGTCCCCGCTACTCCTGATTCGGTCATGGTCGGGAGGTCGAAGGTAGGGGCCAGTTGCTCTATCTGGTCCCGGCTCAGGGGGCCGCGCAGGTAGGACATGGCCCACCGGGTGCCGAAGACGACCGGCTCGGCCCGGCGGGTCGAGTGGTAGACGAACTCCCGCTTGCCGAGGCCGGAGATGGTGGCCTCGATCTGGGCCAGATCGACACTGCCGGCGGCCGATCGCAGACCATCCATGAGACGGTTCTTGTCCTGGTCGGTCTGGAGGCGGCCGATCATCCAGGTACCGGCGTTGCTGATGGCCTTGTAGTCCAGGTCGACCGGGTTCTGAGTGGACAAGACCATGCCCACGCCGAACGCCCGCGCCTGCTTGAGGATGGTGAGGATCGGCTTCTTGGCCGGCGGGTTGGCGGTGGGGGGCGCATACCCCGCCACCTCGTCCATGTACACCAGGGCCCGAAGATCAGTGGTTCCCGACTGGGACCGCATCCAGGTCACCAACTTCGACAACAGGAGGGTCACCGCGAACTGGCGTTCGTCCTCGTTGAGGTGGCCCAGACTCATGATGGCCGCCCGCGGTCGCCCGTTGGAGGCGCGCAGCAGGTCGGCGATATCGAGCGGGGCTCCGCCGGTCCACGAGGCGAAGGCCGGCGAGGCGATCAGGCCGTTGAGCTTGAGAAGGAGGGCCATGCGGTCCTTCTCGGGGAAGAAGGTGTCGAGCTCTAGCACTCCCAGCTTCCGGAACGGTGGGGTCTGGATCCGGCCGAGCAGTGAGGCCAGATCGAGGTTCTGCCCCTGGGCCCAGGCGTGGCCGATGATCGTGGCCAGCAGGATGTGCTCTCGGCCGCTCAGTGGATCACTCTCGATGCCCACCAGGGTCAGGAGGCTGCTGACCCAGCTCTCGATCTCGTCGGTGATGGCCTCGGGGTCGGTGTCGGGCGGTGGTGCTTGGAGGGAGCCCAGGATGTCGACGGGGACACCAGCGCTGGAGCCTGGGGTGTAGATGGTGAACGCGGCACGGTCACGCAGGTCGGCGATGCGCGACGGTTCGATGCCCCAGTCGGCCAAACCGGTGCGCCACAGATCGGCGACGCCGGCTGCGTACTCGTCGACCGACTGACCGGCCTGGCGGGCGTCACTCTCGTTCACCCAAGGAGCGAAGTCGGCTGGTCGCAGCTCGGGGAAGGTGAGCAACAGGTTCCCCAGATCACCCTTCGGGTCGATGATCAGGGTTGGAATATCGGAGAGGAGGGCCTCTTCCAGTACGCAGACCCCCAGACCGGTCTTGCCCGAGCCGGTCATACCCACGATGACCCCATGGGTGGTCAGATGGGCGGCCTCATAGTGGATGGGGTCGCCGGTGCGCTGGTGGGTGGCGGGGTCGACGACCCCGCCAAGATAGAAGTGTCCGGTCGGTACATCGGCCATCGAGAGCTCCTCTCGTACGTGGCTCACCAGGCGGACAGAGCCGTACCGGCGAATCCACCGCACTGGCTGCTACCGTCTGACGCTGAAGGTACGGCCACTCTACGAGGGCGGCCGGCCGCTGTCGGACCACACACGCTGACCAATCCGTCTCGTCCCCGAGCCGGTCTGAAAGTGTGTGGACTACTGGAAGGAGATCCCATGGGTCTGTTGGACAAGTTGAAGGATATGTTCGGAGGCGCGGCCGACAAGGCGCAGGACGCGGCCGGCGACGCGGCCGAGAAGGTCGGTGATGTTGCCGGCGGAGCCGCCGAGATGGTCGAAGACGGCCTGACCAAGGCCGCCGACATGGTCGATGACAAGACCGGAGGCAAGTACTCCGACGAGATCGACAAGGCGAAGGATGTCATCGACAAGGTCGACGGCGAAGAGGACGGCGACGCCGAGGCCTGATCGTCCCCGACTGGAGTCTGGATGACCCCTGGGCCATTGGGCCCCGGGGTCGTTCGCTCTTTGGCCGCTGACCCCATCACTGTCAGCCCTGCGCCAACTCCGCCAGCAGGGCCAGCTGGTCGATGTCGGGAGGGCCGGCGAGCTGGGAGGCGAACCGGTCCGGCCCCACCAACCAGGCCGCGAACGACTCGGCGAAATCGCCGGCGCCACTGTTGAAGTCGGAACTACCGCTGGCCGCCCACCATGCGGTGCCGGTGATGCCTCGGGCTTCCTGCCATCGCAACCGGTCATCCGGGCTGTTCAGCTCCACATCGACGGCGTGGCCCAACTCATGGGCGATGACGTGAGCCAGGAACTCCTCCGAGGCGCCGTCGGGCACGAAGATCTCGATGCGGCGCTCCCTCGACCAGGTGAAGCCCACCGCGTCCTCCCGTGACGGGCCGAACTCGATCCGCCAGCTTGGTAGACGTTCCTCCCAGTCGAACGTGATGAGAGCGAGTGCTTCGCGGCCCCGCCGTCCGGGGTCGGTCGAGGGCTCGGTGGATGGGGTGGTGGCGTGGGTCGATTCCGGGCCCGGCGTCGAGGTGGTGACGATGAGCTCGGGTGCCGGTGCGTCAGTAGCCAGGGCGGCCAGGATCTCGGGGGGGACAGCGAGCGGGGTGACGGTCTCAACCGAAGCCGGCGGCCGGCGGGCGTTGCTGATGCCGCTCGCGGCGAACGCCAGTAGGGGCGCCAGGATCAGGGCCGCTCCGAGGAAGAAGAGGCTACGGGGGCGCGGACCTCCCGGCTGAGAATCGCTCACCCCGCTCCATCGGCGTGGGCCGGAGCGGCGTGAGGCCGGGAGGACTGGAGGTGGGCCCGTCCGGCCGGGAGGACTGGAGGTGGGCGCTGCTTCCTAGTTGGCCGCCAGCTCGGCCATCAGGGTCACCTGCTCGGCGGAGGGAACACCAGCGAGCTGGGAGCGGAAGTGCCGGTCGCCGACCTGCCAGGCCGCAAACGACTCGGCCCAGTCCCCGGCCCCGGTGGCGAAGTCGCTCATGCCGGATTCGGCCCACCAGGCCAGTCCGCTGATTCCCCGGCTGGCCTGCCAATCGCGGCGATCGTCGGGGGAGTTCAGCTCGATGTCGACGGCGTGGCCCAGTTCATGGGCGATGACGTGGGAGAGGAACTCCACCGTCTGACCGTCGCGGACGAAGATCTCGATCCGCTGCTCGGTGCTCCAGGTGTAGCCCAACACCCCGTCGCGGCCTTCGTGGAACTCGATCCGCCATTCGGGCAGTAGGAGCTCCCATGGATAGGTGATCTGGGCCAGCGCGGCCGCGGCGGTGTCGGTCGGTGTGGTTGGGGTGTCGGCAACGAGGACCGTCGTGGTGGTGGCCCTCGTGGTGGTCGTGGTGGTGGTGGCCCTTGTGGTGGTCGTGGTGGTGGTGGTGGCGAAGGTGTCGACCCTGAAGGCGTCCGCGGCATCGGTGGGGGGCCGGGTCACCGAGACGGGAGGCAGGATGGTCGGGTCAGGGTCGACGCGGAAGTCGATGACCGCGTCGGGACCAGTCAGGTCGATCATCAGTTCGTCGGTTGGTCCGCCGGCCAACTCGAATGTCACTCTCTGCCCCTCCTGGGGTTCTGTCTCCCCCGATTCGGAGGTAGGTCCGATGGCCTCGACCGCCCCCGGGCTCGGCAACCGGGAGGCCAGGCCCGCCATGGTGACGCCCAGCGCAAAGCCAGCCACGACCGTCTGTCGTCGAATTCGCCCACTCACAGTCGCTGCTTCGCCTCCGGGTCGGCCGCCAGCCGCCTCGTCCCCGCCCCCTGTAGGGGCACCACTGCTAGTGTTCGACTGTAGGTCATACCAACACAGAAAGTGAAGTTTTGGTGGTGGGGCGGCGGTTCAACTCAGCTCACCAGGTAGTGGCCGCTGGCAGCCGCGTGGGCCATGACCCGGCTGGGATCGAGCACCCGAGGACCGTCGCGCTCGACCCGGAGCCAGGCCTGTTGGCCCGGAGCCAGGCGGCGTCGGCGGTCGCCATCGAAAGAAAGTAGACCCGGTCCGGTGATCTCGACCCGTTCGCCGAGCTCGAGCCGGTTGATCCCCTCGACGGGCACGGGCACGTAGCGTCCGGGGCTGGTGGGAGCCCGCACCTCCAGGGGCGGGTCGGGTAGGCCGGCGCCGAAGCGGATGTGCACCCCCCGGTCGGCCGACGGTGGGCACGGGTCGAGCAGACCGGCGATTGACGAGATGCCGATGGCGGCGGGCTCGGCCCGGGTCAGAACCGCAGTGCGCATGTGCCGGGGGTCGAACAGGCCCCGGAACCCGAGCATGTCTTCGTCGGTGTGGAGGGCATCGATGAGGGCGAGGTCGTCCGTCTCTCCCTCGATCTCGATCCGCACGACTTTGGCGGGCTCGGCCACCTCGTCGATGGGTACGGCTCCGGTGGCCACAAGGCCTAGGACGGCGCCGGCGACCGTGGCCTCGATCCAGATCGGGAAGGCGTTGTTGGTGCCGGTGGAGATGGGCAGAAGGGGGGCGTCGGACCAGGCCCGGGTGACGACCCGGCTGGTGCCGTCGCCGCCCAGGACGGCCACGGCGCCGCACTGTTGGTCGGCCATCCAGGCTGCGGTGCACTCGGTGTCGGTTTCATTGTGGGCCTGCTCGATGGGGGCCGCTTCGCCCACGATGCCGTCCAGCCGCTCGAGGGCCTGGGGGCCGATGCGGTGGGGGTCGGGGAGCAGGAGTAGGCGGTCGACACCGACCTCGCGGGCGCCGATGGCGATCCGGCGGACCACCGAGATCTTGTCTTCGAGGGTGCTGGTGCCGGCGGCCACCAGCAAGCGGCGAACGTCCTTGCCGGACAGGGGGTTGGCGATGATGCCAATCGTGGTCGAGTCCATATCAGCCGTCACCCCGGCGGGGTCGGGTGACGCCGTCCCAGGTTCGCGCCGACTCCTCGACATGGGCGAAGAAGCTGCGTTGGGTGGAATCGAGGTTACCGAGCTCGAATACGTGATCGGGGTTGTCAGGTCGTCGCCAGTAGGTGAAGTCGATGGTGCCGATCCGGCCTTCATGCCCGATCTCCCACCCGGCGCTGGCTGCGGCCTGCTGGTGGCCGGCGTAGTCCTCGGGGAAGAAGCCCAGGTGCTGGAGGCCGCCGCCGGGGTGGCGACCCAGGAACTCGCGATACAGCGATGGGGTGTGGTCGTGGGGGCAGATCAGCTCGATCTGGAGGGATCCGCTGTGGGACAGGGCGATGCCCACGTCGGGTCTGTCGGTGTGGTCGCGGTAGCGGAAGCGCTGGATGTCGACATGGGGGAACACCCACCAAGGGCCCACTCCGGCGGTCAGCCACTGGTCGACCGCGACATCGAGGTCGGGCACTACGTAGCCGTTCTGACCAAGGGGACCGAAGAGGCGACTCATGAGCCCGAGTCTGCCCCGGCCGTGGGTGGCCCAGCGAAGGCGGCGGTCAGATGGGCCGCCAGATCGGCCCGGCTACTCGATGCGTTCAGGCCGCTGGTCGACGGCATGACGTACACCGGCCGGCCGCCCAGAGCCTGTTCCTGCCAGCCGGCGGAGGCATTGGTGTTGACGGCGGCCCGCCACCCGGCGAGGCCGACGAAACACACCGCGCCGGGTTCCAACCAGGCACACAAGTGGTCGAGACGGCCCACTCCGGCCTGGTATTCGGCGGTGGACAGCTCGTCGGCTCGACGGGTGGTGCGTTTCACCAGATCAGTCATGCCGACGTGGTGGTGATGGAGGGCGTGGCGGGGATCGCGGTCGATGGTCACGATGCCGGCGTCGAGGGCGGCGGGCCAGAACCGGTTGCCGGGTCGGGAGAAACCCACGCCGGTGTCGGAGGCGTGGGGACTGGGGTTGAGCCCCGAGATCAGTAGCCGCATCCGCGGCCCAACCGTGTCGGGCAGGCTGTGGCGGCGGTGCAGACGGAGAACCAGGAAGTCGTCAGGCCCCGAGTCATCGAGGTCGATGAGCTCGAACCCGGCCCCCTCGACTGCTCGAATCAGGTGATCGGTGGCCCAGAAGCTGTATCGGCGACCGGGGAAGTCGGTGTCGGGCCCCGCCACGGCGTCGGTGGTTGGTCCCGAAAACAGGTGGAGCATGGCAATCCCATCGACGGCGAGGACGCGGTGGACCTCGGCCAGCGCGGCTGGAACCTCCTGCTGGCGGAGGTGGACGAGGCTGTTTTTCGCCCAGAGTCCGTGGAGGCCCCGGTCACGGAACGGGAGGTGGCGCAGGTCGGCCCGCACGAGGGGATGGCCTGGTGCCCGCTGGGCGGCCAGTTGGAGCATGGCAGCGGCCCCATCGAGCCCGATGGCACCGGCCCCCAAGTGGGGTAGATGCCAACCCGGGCCGCAGCCCAGGTCCAGGAGGCGGCCGGTGACCTCGTCACCCAGGCTTCGTGCCGCTTCGGTCTTGGTGGCTGTGCGGGCGTCGGTCCATTCCGGACCACGTTGTTCGTAGACCTCGAGGGTCGGGTCTGCGGCCACCCGGTCAGGCGCCGATGGCGGCCCGGATGGTGGCCTCGATGACGGCCATCCGGTCGGGACCCCACGGTAGGGGCATCAGGATGGGGTGCTGGACGCCGGCCGCGACATAAGCCTCGATGGTGGAGCGGACGTGGGCGGCATCGCCCATGACGTCGATCTCGTCGATCATTCGATCACTGACTGCGGCCAGGGCGCCATCGCGGTCGCGGTCGGCGTGGGCGGCGCGGATGGCGGCGACCTCGTCGCCGTATCCGGCCCGCTCGAAGTTCCGGGCGTAGGAGTCGACCACCGCGTACGAGAAGAGGTCGCGGCGGGCGTAGTCGATGCCGTCGACCCGCTGGGCCACCCCTGCGTGCACGTAGGCGTAGATATCGGCGTCGCCCCCCCGGCGGACCTGCTCGACCGACCAGGCCACGTGGGAGGCGGGTACATAGTTGAGCAGCACTCCGTCGGCCAGCTCGCCGGCCAGGGCCAGCATCCGGGGGTTGAGGGCGCCGAGGATGATCTGGGGACGGCGATCACCGAGCCGGATCCCGAGCCGGAACTTGCGGGCCTCGAAGAAGTCACCCTGAAATGTCACCGTCTCGCCGCTGAGACACTGGCGTAGCAGTGCGAGGTACTCGCGCGTCTGGGCCAAGGGGCGATCTCCGTACTCGGCACCGTGCCAGCGATTCACGACCGCTGGTGACGAGATGCCCACCCCTAGGAGGATGTCGGCGCCGGGGTGAAGGGACTGGAGGGTGGCGGCACCCATGGCGGCCAGCTGGGGGGTCCTGAGCTGGAGAGCCAGAACGCCGGTTCCGAGGTCGAGGCGGGGGGCCGCCGCCCCGGCTGCGGCCAGGGTGGAGAAGGCTTCGGGCCCGCTGGCTTCGGCCGTCCAGAACGACCGGTAGCCGAGCTCTTCGGCCAGGCGGGCCGTGTGCAGGGCCGCATCGAGCCCGAGGGCCGAATACGAGCCGAAGGTCAACCCCAGGGGAGAGTTCGTAGCCATCGGGAGGGATTCTAGGTCTGGTTCACGCCGGCCCCGCAAGCATGTCCGGTGGGGAGGTCTGGCCATCGCGGCGCATACCTGGCACCCTCGTGGCTACAGTGAGTCAAGAGCGGAGGCAGTTCGCCGCTTCCCAAACGGGGTCCTGCGGGTCGGATCCCACGACGATGGAGGTGGCCATGACCGAAGTGGTGGAAGTCGAACCCCTCAGCCCGGTGGCTGACGTGATCGCTCTCATCGACTCCCGGCTGCCTGCCCTGTCGAGTCGCGAACTGGTTGTGGCCGACGAGGTGGCTGACCTCCTCCTGGATATCCGTATGATTCTCGCCTCGGTTGCCCACTAGTCGACTGGCGCTATCCGCTCCACCACCCGGGCCAGAACCACGCCCAACGCGGCGCCCGCCACCACGTCGCTGGCGTGATGGATCCGCACATGGATTCGACTGGCGGCCACGATGGCCGCCACGCCGTACCACGTCACTCCCGCTCGCGAACGCGGTGCGATCAGTCCGGCGGCCATGAACGCCGAGCTGGCGTGGCCGCTCGGGAAGCTGCTGGTCTTCGGCTGACGCAGGTGCAGGGGCCGTTCGGTCGGATCAGCTTCCGGGCGGTCGCGCTGGAAGACCGACTTGATGAGCCCGTTCACCAGGGCCGACTCGGCCCCCAGGGCCAGGGCCAGACGCAGGGCCTCTCGATGATCACCTGCCATGACCCCCCTGGTCACTCCCGCCGCGTGCCACAGCTTGGAGAAGTCGCCGATCTCCGACGCGCCGTAGAACACCTGGTCGAGGACGGGCTGGCCCCTGAGGGTGTCCCAGGCCTGGTCGACCTTCTCGTCGAGGTCATCGACCCATGATGGGAAGGTGATTCTGATCCACCCCCGACGGCTCACGATGTCTCCGGGCGGGGGGCGGTCGCGGGGTCACCACCGTGGGCGGAGCACCACTGGCGGAAGCTGTACCAGTCACCCGGGCGGCTGGGTCGGGGGCGGAAGTCCTCGGCTCCGCACGAGCGCTCGACGGCCTGCCAGATGGCCGAGACCTCGCGGGACAGTCCTCGGCTCGACTGTTCGGAAGGGGTGGTCATGATGGCCACCGGGTGGGCGAGATGGAGGAGTTGGATCTTCGCCGGCCGGCGACCGAACACCTGCTCGCACAGCAGGGCGTAGAAGTGAACGCCCCCCCAACGTTGGTTCTCGAACCGGGGAGGTGGGGTCCGGCCGGCCAGCGCGGCATCGACGGACCCGGGCCCGGCCCGGGGGACGCGCTCGGGGGCGGGCCGCTGGAGAAGGTGTTCGAGGGCTCCGTGCACGAGGGTGCCTCGGGTAGCGGCCAGCGCACAGTTGGTGTACGTGCTGATCTTGGACGGGGTGAGGGTGGCGGGAAGGGGCAGGGTCATCGGGGGTGGCGGGCCTGGTTGGCCCCGGCCTCGTCGAGGAAGGCGGCGATGTCGGCGGCGAGACGGGCCGGTTGCTCGAGGGGGCCGAAGTGGGTGAGGTCGTCGTAGGCCGCCAACCGTCCGTTCGGGAGGGCATTGACGACGAGGTGGGCAACCTGGGCGGGCCCGTCTCCATCGAGGCCGCCCCGGGCGATCACGACCGGACACCTCACCCGATGGAGCACGTCGAAGGCCCGGTGCTTGCGCCCGTTGTCGTAGATCCGGGCCTCGTGGTCGCCGGGGAGACTGAGGGTGACCCCGCCGTCCGGCGTGTCGATGAAGCCGTGCTCGACGTAGGCATCGAGCACCTTCGCATCGAGAATCGAGAACGGGGGTCGCGAGGCGAAGCGCTCGCGGGCCGTGGCCCGGTTGGGGAAGTCGTTGCGGCGCCGGCGGGCCCCCTCGGCGATGGTGGAAGACTTCTGCTGGCCGGCCGCGGTCTCCGCGGGGAACACGACCGGTTCGAAGGCCCAGATCCGTTCGAAGGTCCCGGGGCGTGCCGCCTCGGCCAGGAGCAGGGAAGCCGCCCCCTTGCTGTGACCGACGGCCGGGATCCCGCTCAGGCCCAGCTCGTCGACCACGGCCAGAACGTCGCGGCCCATGCCGTACCAGCTGAAGTCGAGGTCGGCCGGCGGGGTGCTGCCCCCGTGGCCCCGGAAGTCGAGGGCCCAGCTGTGGCGGTTGGGGATGTGGGCGACGAGAGGCTTCCACACCGCGGCGCAGAAGCCGGTGGCGTGGCACCAGAGCAGGGGCGGGCCGTTGCCACCGAGGTCGTGGACCGCGAGTGTTACACCGTCGGTTGACTCGATCTGCACCCGGCCATCCTGCCCCTTTCACCGCCTGCCCCCAACTCCGTGCTACACCGAGGGTATGGCGGATCTGTGGCTCCATGACGACCGGGTGTCGCGCACCCACCCGGGCTGGGCGGGGCTGGCAAGTCACCATGGCTCGCCGGTGGCACCCGGCGTTCCGGGTGCCGTTGGGGGCGAGCCCGTTTCGTGATTCGGTCTCTGCTCGTCGCCGGTCTCGTCCTTGTGGTCGGTTGCTCAGGCGATGGTGATGGTCAGGTGTTGGGCACGATGGTCACCGTCCCTGAGACTGTCCTGACGCCCAGCATCCTCACCACGGTCGTCACCGCCCCGGCGTCGGCCGAGGGGGCGGTGCTCAGCCCGGTCGACGAGGGGGGAGGCCCTGTTGTTGGAAACGGCGATCCGTGCGCGGCCATCGCCGGGCTCGGGGTGGTGCACTGCGGGATCGTCGAGGCGGGTCCGGGGACCGTGGTGTGGAGCCTCGACGTCCCCCGTCCCGGCCACCCCAGCCATACGGCAACCGTCTGGCGGGTGGGTACCACCGGCCTGGTCCCGGTACTCCGGGTGCACGACCCCAGTGGCCAGCGGTGGGTCGGTACGCTGGGTGATCAGATCGATCTGAATGACGACGGGGTCGATGAGATCGTGTTCGCCTTTCGCGAGGCCGGTTCTTCGGGATTCGTGCAGCTCGACGTCATCGATGCCGCCACGGCCACCGTGGTCCACCATCGCAGCATCGATGGTGGGCGCCTGGATGTCTCGGGGGCCGGCATCGTGTTCTGGGAGGCGAGCCGGGGCCCTGATGATCCGGTGTGCTGCCCGTCGATCTACGACGAGTGGATCATGGAGGTGGCGCCTGGTCCGCTCTCGGAGACTCTGGTGGCGGCGGTGGCATCCGGTGAGGTGCCCGAGGGCGATCTCACCGGACCCTGACCGGCTAGTCGCCGCGGAAGATGCGGTTGAGCTTGCGGAACTCGTCGGCCGGGTTGGCCGGGACCGAGTAGCCCTCCTCGTTGCGCACGGTGCCCCAGTTGTCGCGGATGTCCTCGGCGGTGACCGAAGGGTTGTAGTAGCCCTCGGTCAGCCCGATGAAGAACCGGGCCACGGCACCACCGCCAGCCGAGTAGACCTCGCCGGTGACATCGACGTCCTCATGGCTCAGCCACATGACGAGGGGGGTGACCTTGTCGGGGTCGAAGGCGGCGGCGCCGTCGCCCATCAGCTCCTCGGTCATGCGGGTGCGGGCGATGGGAGCGATGGCGTTGGCCTTGATGTTGTACTTGGCCCCCTCGGCGGCCAGGACACGGGTGAGGCCCACGAGGCCCATCTTGGCGGCGCCGTAGTTGGCCTGCCCGAAGTTGCCCAGGATGCCACTGGCCGAAGAGGTGTTGACCACTCGTCCGTAGCCCTGCTCCCGCATGTGCTCCCACGCCGGTCGGGTCACGTAGACGGCACCCTTGAGGTGGACGTCGATGACCGGGGTGAGGAGGTCGTCGGTCATCTTGTGGAAGGTCTTGTCGCGCAGGATGCCGGCATTGTTGACGACGATGTCGACCTGGCCAAACGCGTCGATCGCGGTCTTGATGATCGCCCCGCCCCCGGCCTCGGTGCCCACCGAGTTGGCGTCGGCCACGGCCTCACCGCCCATCGCCTCGATCTCCTCGACGACCTGCTGGGCCGGTTCCTTGTCGCCGCCGGTGCCGTCGACGGCACCACCGAGGTCGTTGACGACGACGCGGGCACCGCGCCGGGCGAACTCGAGGGCGTGCTCTCGTCCGAGTCCACCCCCGCCTCCCGTGACCACCGCGACCTTGCCGTCGTATCCGAGATCTGCCATTCGTCTGCTCCTCCTAGAGGGTTGGCGTGGGCGGCGAGCCTACCGAAGGGGCAGCCGGAGTCCTGAATCCCCCCCCGGGGCTCACCGAGGGGTCGAGGCGAAGCCCCCCGGCCGGTCGAAGACCCGGCGGCGCCAGCGCCGGGGGGTCACCAGGATCGCCCGGGGATAGTCCTCGAACAGCCAGCGGGCGAAGTTGCGCCGACTCCAGGCCGATGACCCCGCGAGGCGGATCGACCACTCGGCCCCGAACTGGGTGCTGATGGCCCGGGACAACAGGTTGGCCAGGCGATGGTCGGCCACCAGGTTCTGCTCGACCGCCCCCTGGTACTGCTCGCTGACGGCGGCCGGCCGGTCGGGGCCGTAGGTGATGATGGCCTGGGCGGCCCACCGGCCGGTCTCCATGGCCTGGGCGATGCCTTCGCCGGTCAGGGGATCGGTGACGGCGGCGGCGTCGCCGATGAACAGGGCTCGATCGACGTGTAGATCGACGCGCCCGACCCGAGCGGGGATGGGCCAGGCCCGATGGGGTGCCTCGGGCTCGGTGTCGGGACCGAGGATCTCGGTCACCGCGGGATCAGCCAGGAGGGTGGGCCAGAGCTGCTTCATGGCCTGGATCTCGACCTTGCCGCCTCGCTGGATGCCGAAGCCGATGTTGGCCCGGCCATCGGCCAGGGGAAAGGCCCAGAAGTACCCGGGCAGAATCCTCTGGTCGAACACCACGTGGAGCTCATGGGCCCCAGGCCCGGTGACGTTGGAGACGTACTGGCGAAAGGCGTGCCACTCGCCCCGGTAGCCGGGTTCGGCGACACCCAGCGTCTTGCGGAGGGGCGACCACATTCCGTCGGCGCCGAGTATGTAGCGGCCGGTGAGCTCCTGACCGTTGTCGGTGCGAACGATCACCCGGTCATCGGTTTGCCGGGCCTCGGCCAGAGCGGTGCCCTCGTGGATCTCGGCCCCTGCGTCGGCGGCCATGGCGAGCAGGGCGTGGTCCAGCTCACTGCGACGGGCGACCACGGCGTGCAGGCCGGGTCGCTCGAGGGGGAAGGTGCGACGGGAGCCCGAGGGAGAGGTGAGCACGACCTTGTCGACTGGGTGCCATGAGGGGACGGAATCCGGTTCGAAGCCCAGGTCGTCGAGTAGTCGGAGTGCTCCGGCGGTGAGGCCGTCGCCGCAGGTCTTCTCGCGGGGGAAGCGGGCCTTGTCGATGAGTACGACCCGGCGCCCGGCCCGGGCCAAGGTGATGGCGGCGACCGAACCGGCCGGCCCGCCGCCGACCACGAGAACGTCAGCGGGCTCCATACCGCCCTGGTCACCGGCCATTGCCTGGATCGTACGAGAGGCGACGGCGAACGCACGAAATCGAGCCCGGGCCAGCAGACCACACCGCTACGGTGAACTCCGATGTCGACCCGCCTCATGGAGCCTCTCGGCGACCCACCCGACACCGCGGTTGCGGTCCCCGGCTCGAAGAGCATCACCAACCGTGCCCTGGTGTGTGCCCTCCTCGCTGACGGCCAGTCGGTGCTCGATGGCTTCCTCTTCTCCGATGACACCGAGGCCATGCTCGATGTGGTCGTCGCCCTCGGTGCGAGCCTCGAAATCGATAGGCCCGGAGCCCGGGTGACCGTGGACGGCGTCGGTGGTGCTCTGACCTCCGGGCCCGTCGATCTCCACGCCCGGCTGTCGGGCACCACCAGCCGGTTCGCGGCTCCCCTGGCCGCCCGGGGCGAGGGGCCGTATCGGCTCGATGCCGCTCCGCCCATGAGGGAGAGGCCCATGGCGGCCACCGCCGATGCTCTCCGCTCGCTCGGTGTCGAGGTCGAGGGTGACTACCTGCCTCTGACCATCGGCGGCGGCCTGGCCGGTGGAACGGTGCGCCTGCCCGGCGATGTGTCGAGCCAGTTCGTGAGCGGCCTGCTGCTGAGTGGACCAGGCCTGACCACCGGGTTGCGGGTCGAGCTCACCACCCCCGCGGTGTCCCGGCCCTATCTCGATCTGACCGTCGCGGTCATGGAGGCGTTCGGAGCCGAGATCCGGACCGCGGACCATCAGTGGTGGGAGATCCCGCCCGGCTCCTACTACCAGGCCCGCGACTACCTGATCGAACCCGATGCCAGCACCGCGTCGTACTTTTTCGCGGCTGCCGCCTTCACCGGCGGCCGGGTGCGGGTCGAAGGGGTTGGCTCCCAGCCCCTTCAGGGCGACTGGGGGTTCGTTGATGTGCTCGCGGCCATGGGGGCCCGGGTCGAGCGGGGGGCCAACCATATCGAGGTCACCGGCACCGGCCGGCTCGACGGGATCGAGGTCGAGATGACAGACATCTCCGATACCGCCCAGACCCTGGCGGCCATTGCTCCGTTCGCCTCGGGGCCGGTTCGGGTCACTGGAATCGGCTTCATCCGCGGCAAGGAGACCGACCGCATCGCCGCCGTGGTGACCGAGCTCCGGCGGATGGGTATCGACGCCGCAGAAGAGATGGACGGCTTTGTCGTCCATCCGGGCCGGCCGCAGCCGGCTCGAATCGAGACCTACGACGACCACCGCATGGCCATGAGTTTCGCCCTGGTCGGTCTGCGGGAGCCGGGCATCGAGATCGCCGATGCCGACTGTGTGTCCAAGACGTTCCCCGAGTTCTTCGAGGTCTTGGCCACCCTGTAGCTACCCTCAGCGGGTCAGCCGGCCGCGGTGGTCGTGGTGGTCGACGAGGTGCTGGAGCTGGTGGTGCCCGTGGTGGGTGTCGTAGCCGTGGTGCCCGTGGTGGGTGTCGTAGCCGTGGTGGTCGTGGTGGTGGTGTCGCCGGCCACTGTGGTGCCGGTGGTCGTGGTGGTGGGTCGGGTCGAGTTGCCCCCACAGTCGAACCCCTCACCGGGGCGGTAGACGGCGAACACCTCATCGATGGTGGGTTCGCGGCCGTCGGTCCAGATCCGCTCGCGGGTGGTGGTCACCCGGGTGCAGGCTCCCTGTGACCCCTGGGTGCGTCCCACATCGAAGCCCTCGACGAAACGCGTCGACCACAGCGACACCGTGATCGTGGTGTCGGTGTAGCTGGTCCAGACCAGGACGCCGTAGGGGGTGGGGTTCGAGACCACGAGGTCGGGCTTCGTCCAGGAGATAGTGGCTTCACGGCCCTTCGGGTAGCGGTTGAAGTACAGGGAGTGCGACTGGTACTCCTCGAAGTCCAGGCCGGCGAAGAAGGAGGCGTTGAAGAAGGTGGTGGCGAACTGGGATACGCCTCCACCGACCTGAGGTTCGAGCACTCCCTGGGCGATGGCGCCGGCGGCCACGAATCCCTTCTCTCGGGTGCGTTGGCCCACCGCTTCGTTCAGTGAGAGCTGGTGGCCTGGCTCGATGATGATCCCGCGTACGATGTCGGCGAATCGCTGGATGTTGTCGACCCGACCCTGACAGCAGGCGTGTTTGGTGGTGAACTCGCCGATGTTCTCGACGATGCCGAGGCGTTCGGCTTCGGCCATCCCGAGCCGGGGAGGGCGGGGGCCGAGCTCGAGCCGGACGGTGGACGATTTCTCGAGGAGGGTGGCCAGGACGAGGTCGCCGGAACCCTCGGCACAGCAGCCGAAGCCGTCCTCGCCGGGCACGATGCGGATCTCCTGGATGAGCTCCGGTTCGTCGTCGGGGTCTTCGTCGTCTTGGCCGGGTAGGGCGGCGTTGTCGGTTTGTCCGTCGTCCTGGTCGGCGGCGTCGGGTTCGATGACGTTTCCGTTGGCGTCGAGGGTGACCACCTCGAAGGTGGCATCGCCGCCGGGCTGGGTGAGCTCGGCGAAGGCCTCGAGCGGTTCGAGATGCTCGATGACGGCATCCTCGGAGACCAACATCTCGAGCTCGCCGTCGACGATCCGGGCACTGGTCCAGCTGCGGACGATCCCGGACTCCACCGAGGTCTGTGCCGCCTCGACCTGGACGGTGAGCGGACTTCCGGTCAGCTCGTTGGCCTGACCGGCGAGCTGGGTGGCGGCTGAGTCGGCCATCTGGGGAGGTCGCTCGCGGGAGGGGATGGTGATGGCGATCGGTGATTGTCCCGTGGCCTCGGCGAGGGCGGGCCGAACATCGTCGATCGAGATGCCGCGGCCCGACTCTCCGGGCACGATGACATAGAGGCCGCCGGCGATGCGCAGGATCGGTTCGACCGGCGGCTTCGCCCCGTCTCCCACCTGGTCAACCCAGGCCACCGTCGAGTCGTCGTCTACGGCGTAGAAGGACTCGATGTGGGTGGTGGAGAACAGTGACCCGAACCAGCGGACGGGGCGGGTGAGGATGAAGCCCCCGCGGTTGGCGTCGAGTACCGCCTCGATGGTGGTGTCGACGTCGAGCTCGGCACCGATGTTGGCCGCGGTCGTCTCCAGGGTCTCATCATCGGTGGCCACGGTCACCACGGTGGCGGTGTAGGTGGCCGCTCGGGCCTCGACCGCGGAGCGGACCTCGGCGGGGGAGGATCCGCTCATCTGGGTGTCATCGAGGGTGACGTTGTGGGCGACCGAATCGCCGAGGATCAGGGAGTCGATGGCCCAGGCGGCCGGCACGGCGAGCATGACGGTGGCCAGGATTCCAACGGCCAGGATGCTCCTCTGGTTCAGGAGGGGGCGGAGGCGCTCGAGCATGGTCCCCCACGATGGCACGTCACTGCTCCCATCGCAGGTCCCCTCGGTGTGCCGACCGTCACATTGGGGATGGGGCGGCGGCGGGCGGGCCGCCGCCGTGACATGATCGCTGTGGCCGCCCTCGTCTGGCGGCTGACCGAAACGCTCGTCGGGGACAGGGCCAGGCCCGTTCGGCCTCGACGCATGATCGAGGAGGACAACCCATGAGTGGTCTCTGTGAAGGACGGATCTGCGTCGTCACCGGCGCGGGTCGGGGTATCGGCCGCGAGCACGCGCTGATGCTCGCCAGTGAAGGGGCCAGGGTCATCGTCAACGACCTTGGTGGCTCGGTTGACGGCACCGGCGGCGAGACCGGACCCGCTCAGCAGGTGGTCGACGAGATCTCGGCGATGGGTGGCGAAGCGGCCGCCAACACCGACGACTGCTCAGACTGGGAGGGCGCTCAACGTCTGATCAACCAGGCCGTGGAGACCTTCGGAGGCCTCGACGCGGTGGTCAACAATGCCGGCATCTTGCGCGATCGGGTGCTGGCCAACATGACCGAGGAAGAGTGGGACGCCGTCATCAAGGTCCACCTCAAGGGCACCTTCGCCCCCGCCCGCTGGGCCACCGCCTACTGGCGCGAGCGCTCGAAAGCCGGCGAGACCAACGACGCCCGCATCATCAACACCAGCTCGGTGTCAGGCCTCTACGGCAACCCGGGCCAGACCAACTACGGCGCCGCCAAGATGGGCATTGCCGCTTTCACGATCATCGCCGCCCAGGAGGTCCACCGCTACGGTGTGACCGTCAACGCCATCGCTCCCGGTGCCCTCACTCGCATGACCGAGAACCTGGGGGGCATGGGCAGCCTCGAGGGTGACGCCCGCGACAGGATGCATCCGCGCTGGATCGCCCCTATCTGTGCCTGGCTGGCCAGCACCGAATCGGCGCCGGTCACCGGCCGGGTCTTCGAGGCTTCCGGCCAGGTCCTGGGTATTGCCGAGTCATGGCACCGGGGTCCCACCGTCGAGCCGGTCGAGGATCCCAAGCTGCTGGGCCCCCTGGTCAAGCAACTCATGGCCGATGCCCGCCCCAATGCCGACATGCAGGGCGCCGACACCACCGGCCCCGGCAAGCCCACCGCCTACTAGGAGGACCCAATGCCTATCAATCCTGATGCCGTCGGTGCCAAGGGTGAACCCCAGCACTGGTCGTGGGACTCCAAGGACTGCCTGCTCTACGCCCTGGGCGTGGGGGCCGGTATGAACGACCCCGTCGGGGCCGAACTGGAGTTCACCACCGAGAACACCGCAGGGGTCGATCAGAAGGCCTTACCCACGATGGTCGTGATCATGGGCTTCAACGCCACGGGCGGGAAGTCGGCCATGGCCAACGCGGGAACCTACGACCCCCGCATGCTCGTTCACGGCGAACAGGGCATCACCCTTCACCGTGACATCCCTCTCGAGGGCGAGATCGAGATGGTCGACGAGATCACCGGGATCTACGACAAGGGAAAGGGGGCCGTCGTGGCCACCCAGTCCACCGGCACCCTCAAAGGCTCGGGCGACCACCTGTTCACGGCCACCGCGTCGGTGTTCATCGTGGGTGAGGGCGGCTTCGGCGGTGACCGGGGTCCGACCGACAAGAAGAACGTCGCACCCGACCGCGATCCCGACGTGTCGGTCACCTACCAGACTCGCGAAGACCAGGCCCTGCTCTATCGGCTCAGCGGCGATCGCAACCCCCTCCACTCCGACAAGCAGTTCAGCGACGTGGGTGGGTTCCCCAAGCCCATCCTGCACGGCCTGTGCACCTACGGGTTCAGCGGCCGAGCCCTGCTCCACTCACGGTGCGACGGAGACGTCTCGAAATTCGGGTCGATGGAGGGCCGGTTCTCCTCACCCGTCATGCCCGGTGAGGCGCTCACCGTCAGTATGTGGGATGACGGCGACAACACCATCTTCCAGACCCGAGGCAGTGACGGCCGCGTCGTATTCGACAATGGCGGATTCGGGTTGCGCTAGCTGGTTCTCGGGCAGGTTGACCCACAAGAGTTGTGGTCAACCTGCCCTAGAACAACTTGGCTTGGGGTGATTCGATGCCGCGGAGCTCGTCGTAGTCGACCTCGACACAGCCAATCTCGCGGTCGCCGGCCAGGACCTTGGCCTGGGGCTTGATCTCCTGGGCCACGAACATGCCGCGCACGGGGCGCAGGCTGGGGTCCTTGTTCAGGAAGTCCAGGTAGCGGGTCAGCTGCTCGACACCGTCGATTTCGCCTCGCCGTTTGACCTCGATGGCCACGGCCCTGCCCTCGGTGTCGCGACAGAGCAGATCGACCGGGCCGATCTCGGTGGGGAACTCCCGTCGGACCAGGGTGAGGCCGTCGTTGATCGAGGTGGGATCGGAGGCCAGTAGTTCCTGGAGGTGAGCCTCGACACCGTCCTTCTGGAGGCCGGGATCGACCCCCATCTCATGGCTGGAATCATTGATCAGCTCCTCGATCTGGATGATCAGCTGTTCGCCCTTGGGGCTGGTGACCGTCCAGGTGGAGTCGCTCTCGACCAGCCGGTTGGGGGCGTTCATCCAGTTGAGAGGCTTGTAGGCACCTCCGTCGGCGTGAACGGCGATGCAGCCGTCGGCCTTGATCATGATGAGGCGGACCGCCGACGGGAGGTGGGCGGTGAGCCGACCCTGGTAGTCGACGGTACAGCGGGCAAGCACGAGTCGCATTGGTTCAGTCCTAGCACGACCGGAGGCCGGTGCCGCGCCTCCGGCCGGACGCGAACGACCCCCGGGCGGGGCCCGGGGGTCGTATCGAGCTCGCCGGTGGTGGCGTCAGCCCCCGGGTATGACCTCACAATCGGCCATGGCCCCCATTACCTCGAGGAGGAGCTCTTCGGGGGGATCGATGTCGTCGCCGGCGAAGGAGGAGCGGGCCAGCTCGCGGGCGGTGTCGGCGTCGATGGCATCGCCCAGGCAGCTGGCCTGATCTTCGGTGATGTCACTGTCGGCCCGAAGTGCTCGGATGAGGAAGTCGTCCCCGATGCAGTCGGCCATGGCATTGCCGAGGGTGGCCCGTTCGTCCTCGTTGAGGTCGACATCGTCGAAGTCGCCCACATTGTCGGCCGTCACGCCAAGCTCTTCGAGGCGGTCCTCGCCGACCTCGGAGACGATCTTGTCGGCAGCACAGCTGGCTTCGTCCTCGGTGAGGGGGCTGTCCCCGTCGGCCAAGAGATCGTCGGCTATCGCCTCGGCCACCGCACCACCGTCGCTGCCACCACAGCCGGCTAGTACGAGCGTGCTGACGAGGGCGATGAACCCGAATTTCTTGAGCCTGGTCATGAGGTCCCATCGACCTCGGGACCGTGAAGGTGAGGAACCGGGTGTTGTTGGGTCCGAGTCTGCCAGCCGGCCCACCGCCGGTGGCCCTAGCTGAGTATGGCGGCGAGGTCTGTGAGGCCCGGTAGGCGCCAGTGCTCGTGATCGTCGTGAAGGTCGTAGGGATCGAGCTGGACGACAGGGAGGCCGGCCGCGGTGGCGCCCCTGACGTCGGCGTGGACGGTGTCGCCCACATAGAGGATCTCGCCAGGATCCGTGCCCAAGGCCTCCACCACCGGTGCGAAGATGGCCGGATCGGGTTTGGCGATCCCGATGGCGCCGGAATCGACCACCGCGGCCAGACTGGTGAGGGGTCCCTCACCCACCTGTCCTACCCCCTGGTCGACAAGCTGCCGCTCGGCGGTGCCATCATTGTTGCTGACCACGGCCACCGGAAGGAGGGCCGCGATGCGGGCCGAGGCCGCGATGTTCTCGCTCAGGGGATGGCGCCAGATGCCCTTGACACCCTGGCCTCGTTGGGTGGCCCGGGCGTTTGACGCTTCGGTCAGGCGGTGCTCGGGCACCCCCACCTGGGCGAAGTAGGCGATGTCGTACGCCGTCCATGTGGCCGCACTGGATTCGTAGTCGGTGTCGTCGTCGTACTCGTCGGCCATGAGGGCCTCGGTGATGGCCCGGACGCCGTGGTAGTGGGCCCGTTCGAACCTGAGGTGGTCGCTGCGGTCGGCCTCGAAGCCCATTGCCGCCAGCAGGTCGCTCATGGGGTCAGGGTGGGGGACCGTGAATACACCGCCGATGTCGAAGACGACGGCCGAGATGGAACGGAGATCGGGCTGGGTCATGCCCCGCATCCTGACATCAGGTGAGCAGGGTCGGGGCTCATCTACCCCCAGCACGATGTCGGGCCCCGCTCGGTGGGGACGATGTGCTCGGGTACCAGGGGTGGGGGTTGGATGACCCCAGGCCCTGGGCGCGCCGACACCACACCGTCAGCTCCCGAGCTTGCCGCTCAACCTCGACCGGATGAGCTCCCGCCGTTCCCGTAGGTCCTGGTAGGTGAGCCGCTCGGTCGACGGATCGACTCCGAACCCGGCCTTGACCCCGTCCATGTCGAGCTCCCACTTCTCGGCTCTGGCTCCGATCTGCTCGGCGATGCTCTCTCCGTGGGTGGTGGCGAAGTACATGGCCAGGTGTTGGACCTCGGCGAGAAGGTCGAGCTCGGGAGCGAGGGTGGCGATGGCTCCGTCAAGAAACACCATGTTCTTCATGAACAACATGAGCTCCTTGGGAAGGCGGGCCCCGTAGGCGAGAAGTGCTTTCATGAGCCGTTGGAGCTCGGCCAGCAGTTGGTCACCGTCGAGGGTGGTGGGATCCACCGGTGGCTGATCGAGGCCGAGGTCGGCGATGACGGCGTCGAGATCGGTGTCGAGGGGCAGCACGCCCAGATCGCGAAGGGCCGCGAACTGGCCCCTCACGTCGTTCATGGTGGCGCTCATCAGCATGCGCAGGAATGCGAGGCGACGGTCTTCGTCGAGCCGACCGGTGATGCCGTAGTCGAGCAGGGCCACCCGGCCGTCGGGCTGGACGAAGAGATTGCCGCCGTGGAGGTCGCCGTGGAAGATCCCCTCCATCATCGCCCCCTCCATGAAGCCGATCATCCCGGTGCGCAGGATGGCGTGCACGTCGATGCCGGCGTCCTTGATGCCGGCCACGTCGTCGAAGCTGTAGCCAGACAGCTCCTCCATGACCAGGACCCGGCGGGTCACGAGCTCGGGGTGGGGGCGGGGTACGACATAGCCGGTCTGGCCGAGGGCAGTGAAGGAGCGGGCCACCTCCAGCATGTTGTCGGCCTCGAGGCGGAAGTCCAGCTCCTCGGTGATGGTTTCGGCGAACAGCTCCACGAGGGCTGGTGGGTTGGCCAAGGCCGCCACCGGGATGCGGCCCACGAGGAATGGGGCCAACCAGGCCAGCACCTTCAGGTCCTTGGCGACCAGATCGGAGACGATGCCCCGCTGGACCTTCACGACCACCTGCTCACCGGTGGCCAGGCGGGCCCGGTGCACCTGGGCGATTGAGGCCGCAGCCAGGGGTTGGCGTTCGAACTCGACAAAGACCTCCTCCAGGGGACGGTCGAGGTCGTCTTCGATGACCCGGCGGACCTCGGCGAAACTCTGGGGGGTCACCTGGTCGCGGAGGAGCCGACACTCGGCTACCAACTCGGGCGGGAAGATTCCCTCGCCCGACGAGATGATCTGGCCCAGCTTGATGTAGGTGGGGCCGAGGACCTCGGCGGCGCTGCGAACCCGACGTGAGAGTCCGGCCCGGCTGACCTCGCGGCCCTTTCGGCGATCGAAGAGCCACCACCCGCACAGAGCGATGCCCAGGTGACGGGTGACGGTGACCAAGCGGCGGGCCGGTGGGAGAGAGGGCTTGTCAACCAGATCGGGGACCGAGCGGCGGGCCACCGACCTCAGGATGGGGGCCCGGCGCCGCCAGGTCAGCCGGTCGGGCTCGACCAGCCAGGGAGGGTCGTCGGAGAAGGAGCCATAGGCCAGATCAGGGGGCCCCGGAGTGGTCACCCTCTGATTGTGGCAGGCGGCGGTCACACCTCGACAACTATCCCCATCACCCACCCACCATCACGCGTCGGAGCCCCCCCGATCGAGGTCGACGGTGACACCCCATGGTGAGCATCCTGGACTGACCGCCCCTCAGGGCAGGAAGATCAGCGGATCCTTCGGGACACCATCGACCCTCACCTCGAAGTGGAGATGGGGACCGGTGGACCACCCGGTGCTGCCCACGTAGCCGATGATCTCGCCGGCGTCGACGCTCTCACCCACCGAGGCGGCCCGCTCGGACATGTGGAAGCACCAGGTACTGACCCCGTTGCCGTGATCGAGAACCACGGTCTGTCCTGACCCGCGGCGGGAGTCGGACACCAGGACGGTGCCAGCCTTCGAGGCATAGATGGGGTCGCCGGTGCTGCCGTCGATGTCGATGCCATTGTGCATGCGGCTGGTCTTGAAGATGGGGTGGATCCGCGATCCGAAACCAGAGGAGACCCCGCCTGAGGCCGGCCAGCGGAACCCATCGGTGCTGACGTCCGAGCGGACGCTGGTGGTGCTGCTCTGGGCCGCCCGCTTGAGGGCCTCTTCGCGCTGCTTCTGGGTGATGTAGGAGCTGAGGGCCTGTTCGTTGGCCACGAACTCGTTGAAATCGGACTGCCAGGTATCGCGACGGGATTCGAACTCGGCCACCAGGGCGGCCTGGATGTCGCGCTGGTCCTGGAGGGCGCTGAGGACACCCGCCAGTCGCTCGCGTTCGGTCTCGGCCTCTTCGGCGGCGATCTCGGCCTCGACCCGGGCCAGGTCGATGTCCTCCTCGGCCGCTCCGAGAAGGTCGAGGAGATCGGCGGCATCGGCGTTCACCGAGTCGAGGAGGGCGTTGCGGCGGACGGAGTCGTTGAGGTCAGCCGAGGCGAGCATGTTGTCGGCGTCGAGGTCGCGGCCGGTGACATAGCTCTCGACCGCCCGCTCGCGGATCCGGCCCTTGAGTTCGTCGATCTCGGCTTGGGTGGCCGCGATGTCGGCCTCGCGTTCAACGATGACGGCCTCGGCGGCCACCACTGCGCTGCGGGCTCCCTCGACGATGGCCTCCTGCTCGCCCACCACTGCGTTCATGTCTTCGAGGGCGGCGGCCACTTCGTCGAGATCGGCCTGGGCGGCGTTGAGGCCAGCGGCCGCGGCGGCCTTCTCTTCGCGGGCCCTTTCACGCAGCTCGCGGGCCTCGGAGATCGACTCCTGGGCCTGGCCGGTGTCAGTGAAGGCGAGCGCGCCGAACACGAGGGCGAGAACGACGGCCGGAAGCTTGGGGAGGGGTCTTTTCACCGTAGAAACTTGGGCATCCGAGGGGGGTGGGGTAGCCACCGAGACTAGCACCACACGCCCAGCTCGACGTCATCGAACTGTCATTCCTGATACACGATTGAAACAGTGCAATCCGCCGCCCCGGGGGAGCGAGCTCGGCGGGGTAGGCACCGTTCCCCAAGGTTCCGGGCGTGGAGGCGGGATCAGGCCTGCGTCAGAAGATGGGAGGCCGTTTCTCGCGTAGAGCGGCGACACCTTCGGCGAAGTCCGGATGGCGCATCATCTCCTCGAGGAGGCGGCGACTCTCGTCGACCGCGGTGCCCACGTCGTCGTGGAGATCGGCGTAGACCCGGGCCTTGGATGTGGCCAGTGAGCCCCGGGAGACGGTGGTGGCAAGATCGGTGGCGTATTCGCGCACCCGGTCGAGAAGCCGGTCAGCCGGGACGACCTCGTTCACCAGACCCATGGCCAGCGCCTCCTCGCTGGTGAACTTGCGGCTGGTGAACAGGAGGTCGTTGGCCCGGCCCAGACCAACGAGTCGGGGAAGGAGCCACGACAACGCGAACTCGGGTGGCAGGTTCAACTTGCCGTGGGCCGTGGTCATCTTGACCCCCGGTGCCGCGAAGCGGAGGTCGGCGAAGCAGGCAAGGGCCAGGCCGACCCCAGCGGCGGGCCCGTTCAGCGCGGCGATCACCGGTTTGGTGAGACCGAAGTGATAGGCGAAGTCGTGGTCGTACTCGCTGCGGACCCCAAACCCCGGCTTGGCGAGCTCGGTGGGGGTGCCGGGGTCGTAGCCGCCCTTCTGGACGTGGCCACCCAGGGCCTCGGCGTCGCCGCCCACACAGAAGCCGCGACCCTCGCCGGTGACGATGATGACCCGGACCTCGGGATCGTCCTCGGCCCCAGCCAGCAGGTGCCGGTATTCGGTGTGCATCCGGCCGGTCCACGCATTCATGCGGTGGGGCCGATCGAGGGTGATGGTCGCCAACCGATCAGCGACGGAGTAACGCGTGACCTTCAGTTCCATGCGGCTCGACGGTAGTGGTCAGCCGGTCGGCTGCGAAGGCTCAGCCTTCAGTTCCATGCGGCTCGACGGTAGTGGTCAGCCGGTCGGCACTCAGCCGTTGATGATGGCGAGGCAGTCCTGGGCCCATTCCTTGCGGCAGATCAGTAGGTCGGGGAGCCAGGGATCGGGGTTGTTGTAGACCATCGGCGACCCGTCGATGCGCGACACATGCAGACCGGCGGCCTGGGCCACCACGGCCGGCGCACAGTTGTCCCACTCATACTGACCGCCACTGTGGGCGTAGATGTCGGCGTGACCGAGTACGACGGCCATGGCCTTGGCGCCCGCTGACCCCATCGGGAGTAGCTGGCCGCCGAGCTCGCGAGCCAACATCTGGGCGGCTACCGGGGGCCGGCTCCGGCTGACGATGATCCGCGCCGGTTCGTTGGAGGGCGGGGGCAGCTCGGGGGCGGGATCGGATGACAGGGTCATGTCGAGGGCAGGAAGGGCCACTGATCCGGCGATGGGTTCACCGTTCTCGACCAGGGCGACGTGGACGGCCCAGTCGGTGCGGGGTGGTTCTGAGAACTCGCGGGTGCCGTCGAGGGGATCGATGATCCAGCAACGTTCGTAATCGAGGCGGGAGCGGTCGTCGGCTCCTTCCTCGGAGAGGACGGCATCGTCGGGCATGTCGGTGGCCAGCTGGTCCATGATCCAGTGGTGGGCCTGGCTGTCGCCCTGGTCCTGGAGCTCCCACCAGGTCGTGCCGTCGAGAACCATCTTCTCGCGGAGCTCGACGAGGCGATAGCCGGCCTCGGTGGCGATGCGGGCCGCGACCTCATGGTCGCGGGGACTGGCGCTCATGGGAACCTCTCGGGACGGTGTCGTCTCAACCTACTGGCTGGGCCGGCGTTCGCTGTGCCAGCCGAGAACAGGACTACTCGGGGTCGCCGAACGGTGATCCGGCCTCGGTGTAGCAGTCCTCGTGGAAGTGCTCGACCCGATCCCACACACCCTTGGTGTATACGTTGCAGATCACCTGGTTGGCTCGCATCCGAGCCTGGAACTTGACCCGCTCGTTGCAGTAGGAACAGTCCACCATGCTGCCGGCCTCGATCAGTCGGGTGACAGCCCGGCTCTTCCAGGACTTCTTGCTGGAGGACTTGGTCTTCGTCGCCATTCTGGTCCATCGGCTTCCAGCATGGGATCTTTACCCTCTTGTCGGTCCGGGACCCAGCCGGCGGCCCAGGGCGAGCGCCCGACGGGCAAGCTCGCGGACCTGATCCTCGTCCGCTCCCGATTCGAGCAGCTGGTCGATGGCCGCGTCGACGGCTGCTGCCTCACGCTCAGGGACGGGGCGTGGGCCCCCGAAGGAGTCGGGTCCGACCACCGAGGTGACGAGAATGAGTCCCCCCATGGCCAGCGCCGTCATGATGCCGAAGGAGATGGCCACACCCGTGCGGTCGGCGATCGAGCCCACGATCATGCCGATCACGCCCACCACGCAGACCACCAGGACTACGCGGCGGACGAGACGGGGCGTGACCACTGGTTCAGCGAGTGATGGGCTTGTACTTGATGCGGTGGGGCTGTTCGTCGATTCCCAGCTCGCGGTGTCGGAAGTCCTCGTACTCGGAGAAGTTGCCTTCGAACCAGCGCACCTCACTATTACCTTCGAAGGCGAGGACATGGGTGGCGATGCGATCGAGGAACCAGCGGTCGTGGGAGATCACGACGGCGCATCCGGGAAATTCCTCGAGGCCGGCCTCGAGGGCCCGCAGGGTGTCGACGTCGAGGTCGTTGGTGGGCTCGTCGAGCAGGAGGACGTTGCCGCCCCGCTTCAACACCTTCGCCAGATGGACGCGGTTGCGCTCGCCGCCGGAGAGATCGCCCACCATCTTCTGCTGGTCGGACCCTCGGAAGTTGAACGAGGCCACGTAGGCCCGTCCGTTGACTTCGCGGCTGCCGACCAACACCGTGTCGACTCCCTCGGTGATCTCCTCGTAGACGGTGCGCTCGCCATCGAGGACGTCGCGGCTCTGATCGACGTAGGCCAGCTCGACGGTGCCGCCCACATCGAGGCTGCCGTTGTCGGGCTCCTCATTGCCGGTGATCATCCGGAACAGGGTGGTCTTGCCCGCACCGTTCGCACCGATCACACCCACGATGCCAGCCGGGGGCAGCGAGAAGCTGAGCTGATCGATGAGCAGCTTGTCGTCGAAGCCCTTGCTGAGGTCCTTGGCTTCGATCACGACATCGCCGAGTCGGTTGCCGGGCGGGATGCTGATCTGGAGTCGATCGTCGAGGCGGGCGGCTTCCTGCGCTTCGGCCAGCAGCTTCTCGTAGGCGCCCAGGCGGGCCTTTCCCTTGGCCTGCCGGGCCTTGGGGGCCATGCGTACCCAGTCGAGCTCCCGCTGTAGGGTGCGCCGCCGGGAGTCGTCGGCCTTTTCCTCGCCCTTGAGTCGTTCCTGCTTCTGCTCGAGCCAGGACGAGTAGTTGCCCTCGAACGGGATGCCGCGGCCCCGGTCGAGCTCCAGGATCCAGCCGGCCACATTGTCGAGGAAGTAGCGATCATGGGTGACCGCCACCACGGTGCCCGGATAGTCCTTCAGGGTGCGTTCGAGCCATGCCACCGATTCGGCGTCGAGATGGTTGGTGGGTTCGTCGAGGAGGAGGAGGTCGGGCTTGGAGAGCAGGAGCCGGCACAGAGCCACGCGGCGGCGCTCGCCACCGGAGAGGTTGGCCACCTCGGCGTCGCCGGGCGGGAGCCGCAAGGCGTCCATGGCGATCTCAATCTGGCGTTCGAGGTCGTTGGCCCCGGTGGCCGCGATCTTGGCTTCGAGCTCGGCCTGCTGGGCACCGATCTTGTCGTAGTCGGCGTCGGGGTCGGCGTACTTGGCGAGTACGGCGTCGTACTCCTCGAGGAGCTTCGCCACCTCACCCACTCCGTCCATGACGTTGCCCTGCACCGTCTTGGTGGGATCGAGGTGGGGCTCCTGCTCGAGGTAGCCGACGGTGAACCCAGGGGTCAGGCGGGCCTCACCGGTGAACTCCTGATCGACGCCGGCCATGATCCGCAGCAGGGTCGACTTGCCCGAGCCGTTCGAGCCGATGACGCCGATCTTGGCTCCCGGGTAGAACGAGAGCGTGATGTTCTCGAGTACCTGACGGTCAGGAGGGTGGAACCGTCCGACCTTGTACATGGTGAAGATGAACTGGGCACTCATGGCGCCAGAGGGTACTCGGCGGTTGCCCGAAGGCGGCCCGCCCCAAAAAGCGACACGGGCCGGGGCTGCACACCTTTCGGTGGCGGCCCCGGCCCGGTGGAGTGCTCAGCGCTTCTTGGCGGTCTTCTTGGCTGGGGCCTTCTTCTTGGCCGGAGCCTTCTTGACCGTCTTCTTGGCAGCAGCCTTCTTCTTGGCCGGAGCCTTCTTCTTGGCTGGGGCCTTCTTCTTGGCTGGGGCCTTCTTCTTGGCTGGGGCCTTCTTGGCTGGAGCCTTCTTGGCTGGAGCCTTCTTGGCTGGGGCCTTCTTGGCTGGGGCCTTCTTCGTCTTCTTGGTCGCCACGGTTGACGAGCTCCTTGTAAGGGGGCGGTTTCTGGCGGTGGAGGTTACTTCCTCCTCATCCGATTCATGTGCATACTCGGATGGGTTCTCCCCGCTT
>JAAEMS010000071.1 GCA_024225275.1 Actinomycetes bacterium | reverse complement strand
GGCGCCGGCGGTGTACTCCGGCTTCCGTTCCCCGCCGTGACGGAGGCCAGAGATCCGGTTGAGCCCCGCCGGCTTGGCCGCTTGTTCGATCTGGATCTCCTCGATCGGCTGATCGACCATGGGCTAGACGCAACCCGCCTCGGGATCTCCAACCAGGGATTCCTCGGCGATGGCGTGGGCCCCAACCAAGGCCTGAACGCCGCGACCGGGCCCAGGAGGTAGCCGATGGTGGCCGGCTAGTGCTCACCGCGCTGGAGACGGCAACCCCTGGCCCGCGCCGATTCGCTGAACACCTCGGTCGGGTCCACTCAGCCCTCGTGACCATCCAGGCCGTTTCCGGGGCGGGTGCGTTTACGGGCCAGACCTCGACCCGTCTCTCTGCCGACCACCTCATCATTTCGACAAAGGGCCATCGTCAGCTCCGACTCACAGACGACAACGACGAATCGCTCCACTCTGGTCCACTGAGGCCCGGGCAAGCGCTGAGGGTGAGCCAGGGCCAGCACCTGGCCAGCCAATGAGTACTTCGTTCACCTCGAGGTCCGCATACAGCGCCCCAACCAGTTGTCCTTGCTGCGCCTCGCCGTCGAGCTCCCATCGCGGGTTGTCGAGCGGTCGTCCCCCGATGAGCTGGAATTGGCGCTCAGGGGCATCCGTCAGTCCCGGCTCAGGAAACCACACCCAGCTCGAAGGCCGTTGGGTCCGAGCCACCACGACCGGTGGCTGGTGTGTCGCCGACCAACCAGCCAACGACGATCACACGACGGTTGTCGCAGCCGGTATCGCCCTACGAATCCCAACCTCCCTCTCCGAAACACTCCGCGTCCACCTTCACGGTGGCGTGGTCGACACTGCCGCCCTCGACGCGGACGAGGCCCAACTGGCCCGGCTTCTGACCGCCACCGGATGTCCGAGGCGCTCTCCGCCATTCCGACCCTGGGCGCCCCCATGCAGCAGTCTGCGGCTCAGAACTCGGCACAGTCTCTGGTGGAGACACGGCGGGGCATGCTCGACTTCCACGGCCGGGTGGCGGGAGGCGAGCTCGAGGACCCGTTCCTCCGGGGCCGAGCCCTCGCCGAACGCCTTCGATACCCCGCCGAGGTGATCGACCATTTGCCGGATCGTCTCGTCGAGCGTTTCATCGGTCTCGCCAATCCGTTCTCGCTCGGGCGGGCAAGGAATGGTGAGACCGTTCTCGACGTGGGGTGCGGGGCCGGTCTCGATGCGGCCATCGCCCGACATGACGTCGGGCCCGAAGGAACAGTTGTCGGCGTCGATGCCACCGGCCCCATGGTGGCCCATGCCACCCTGCTCACAGCCGGCCGCCGGAACCCGCCCCCCTTCGCCCGGTCCTTCGCTGAACACCTACCCGTTGCCAATGGCTGCGTCGATCTGGTGACCGCCAACGGCGTGCTGATGATGTGCGACCGCGCTGCTGCGCTCGGCGACCTCTCGGGCGCTGAGACCCGGCGGGCGAATCCAGTTTGCCGACACCCTGTTCGAGGACGACGCAAGCCCACCGCGGTCACCCGGCCGATCGGCGCTACGAAGCCCAGCTGAGGATGGCCACCCAACTCGTCCAGGCCGCCGAGGTCGTCGACCTGCCAGCCGGCGCCGACCAAATCCTCTGGGGGCCCAAGAGCACTCTTCCCCGCCAGCCTCTGGCTCTGGTCGATCCGCGCGCCGCCGCGTGGCTGAGCCAGACGGCAACGGCAACCGCAACAATCAGGGTGGCGGGCGACACCCGGTCCAAGGCCGACTGGCTCTGGACCCTCGCCGTCTTGGGATCAGTTCCGCGGATCGAGCCAGCCGATCGCCGCCCCTTCCTCGAGAGGTTGATTACCATCACCAATGGAACGAAACTGATCGGGCTGACCGACCCCGGCCCCTCAACCCTACTCACCAGTCTGGAGATACTGGACCGCGAACCATGAGCAACCCTCTGAACCTCGGCGCCGGTGGCTACCGAGCCCGCGTCGAGCTGCCCGCCGAACTCGAAGAGTCGACCCGCTCGACCCTCAGCGACCTCATCGTCGGCCCGGGCGACAGCTCCTATCAGATGACTGTCGCACCCCTTCGGCCCGGGCAGTACACCCTGTCTGCGGACGGACGGGTCCTCCACGAAGGAGTCTCGGGCGATCATGTCCCCGACTACCTCACCCGCATGTTGCTGCTCGCTGAGCTCGACGCCACACCCGAGCTTCTCCACCTCCACGCCGGCCTGGTCGGCCGTGGAGGTCACGGTGTCTTGGTTGCTGGCCTGTCCGGAGCAGGAAAGACCACACTCGTCACCCACCTCGTGCGCTCGGGCTTCGGCTACGGGAGCGACGAGAGAGTCGCCGTGGATCCCGAGGACCTCAGCACATCCGCCTTCGCCAAACCGGTCTCCATCATCCCTGGCTCTTTCGATCTCTTCCCCGAACTGGATCCCGCCATCACCGGCGCCGGCCAGGCCACCGAACTCGAGTGGCAGGTACCGGCGTCAAGCATCGGAGGCGGCGAGATCATCCCTAGCGCCGATGTCGATCTCGTGATCCAGGTTCAGTACGAGCACGACGCTACGGCCCGAATCGAGCCCATGCACCCGGCAACCGCCGCTGCTGTGCTCCTCGCCGACAGCCCCGACGCGGCCCGTCTCGGCTCCCGCTCGTTGTCGGTGGCCGCTCAGCTGTGCGGAAAGGCCCACTGCATCCGTCTCCTCTACAGCAAGCTCTCCGACGCCGACCGTCTGGTCGCTGAGGCTCTGGAGACGCTGGGCTCGCCGCCTCAGCCCGAGGTCACGACCATTGCTCCGACCCTGGGGATACCTCTCTCCCATTCCCCCGGCCCAAGCGACACCGTCAGTCGACTCCTGCCCATCGGAGCGGTCCTCATCGATGGGCGGCTCCTCGCCTCCACCAACGACGGCACCGACATCATCGAGCTCGACGAGGCGAGTGCCGCGTGGCTGATGCTTCTCGACGGATCCCAGTCCATTGCCGAACTGGCGAAGTCGGTGGCCGAAGAGACAGACGCGGAACCGGCCAGCATTCTGCCGTTGGCACTCTCGATGATTGCCAATCTGGCTGGGGCAGGCCTAGTTGCGTAATGGCCCGAGCTCGCTGACCACAACGAGGTACTGAAGGTCGGTCAGGCGGCCCGACATGCGACGCCCGGGCCGGCTCAGGGGTGGAGCAGGCTCAGTCGGCGAAGGCGGCGGCCAGACCCGCAGGGCGGCTGTCGGTGGCGAACACCGCTTCGACGCCGTTGGTGACAACAGCCACCGCAGAGTCCAGCGCGGCCTGGCGATCGGCCGTGGTCGATGCCGCCGAGGCCAAGAACTGGACGACCTGGGCCGGGGTGGGGGCATCCTGTGAGGCCGCGTTCATGGCCACCAGGCGCGCCGGGATGACGTTGCCGGCCGTCACGGCGCGGCCCTGGGCGTCCAGCCAGACCCGTAGCCCGGGGAGGATACGCGCCCCCTTGCGCTCGAGGGGAGACTGGGCCGAGGCCAAGCTCACCGCGGCCCACAGAGGGCAGACGGCCAAACCGGCTGGGGTCTCGACGGCTCTCAGAGAAAAAGGGGTAGCGCCAGCAGGTCGAGCAGCGAGATTGCGTACGAAAGCAGTGGTCTGTTCAGCCAACGAATCGGCATCGCGGCAGCGGGCCAGCAGGACGCCCGATCGGTCGACCAGGGTATGGAGACCGTTCTCGTCCTTCGGGGGCTGGAGCACCAAGCCCACTTCGGCGCCGTCATCGTCGACAATGAGATCGGCCAGATCGGCGGCCAACTGGGTGGCGGGGCCGCCAGGGTCGACCAGGATTCGCAGGGGATGGCCAATGTCAACCGTTATCGATGCCGCCTCACCGAGGCGGCTCTCGGAGAGCAGTCAGTGACTGGGCGGGAAGGGGAAGAAGTCATCGGCCAGGCTCGAGTCGGGCGAGTCGGTCAGCAGCCCGCCGGCCCGGTAGGTCTGCATGGCCCCCTGAATCCGAGGGCGGGCGATCTCGGCCTCGATCCCGATGACGTCGACCACATCGTCGACCAATTCGCCTACCGTGACCTCACCATCGAGCAGGGCCCACAGCAGGGCTGCTATCGGCTCGAGGTAGGCCGGGGCCCCATAGTGGCGATTCCAGATGACCCGCTCGGCCCCGATCTCAGCGCCAACAAGGCCGCCACGAGGTTTGGCCACGTAGGAATCGTCGAGGAAAGTTTCTGCCAGTTGGGGTCCAGTCACGACTTCGAGGGTACTGGTTCCCCACGCCTGCGTCGAAGGGTTGAGCGACCCCATGGATCCCGTCGCCATCGACGCTCGGAATTGGCAACAGGCGGGTGGAGCGCCGAGGTTACCCACTCTTGCTTGGCCAAGTTGCTAGAAGACCAATCTCAGCTACTTCACACAAGTGAGCCCGAAACGAGTTGGTCGACGAGCTCCTTGGCCCGGGTGGTGGCCAGGCGCCCAGTGGTGGCCTCGAAGGCGGCCTCGGCCACCCGGTCGAGATCGCTCGAGCGCATCCCGTTGGGGCCGTGGATGGGCAGCTCGGCAGCGGTGGGTCGGAATAACAGCACCTGGGCGCCCTGGCCGCGGGCCGCTACGATCTCTGCCTCGACGCTGCGGTTGGGGAACCGACGGCCGATCAGGCGCACGGGTTTGTGATTGGCGGACGGGTCGAAGCCCATGGGCACCGAACCAATGATGAATCGGCACCCGGCCTTGGCCGCCAGATCGAGGTTGGTGGTGGAGTGCACACCACCATCGACCAGGGTTCGGCCCCCCACCCGAACCGGCTGATACCAGCCGGGGACAGCACACGAAGCCAACACCGCCTGCTGCAAGGTCTCCTGGGGATCGGCGGCCCGGCCCATCACCACCCGGCGGCCCGTGCGGATGTCGACCGCGTTCAACCACAGAGCCTCCTCGGGCCATCGGGCCGGTAGACGTTCGGCCAACATCGGATCATCGCCGTCGACCGCGTAGAAGCCGCCGGGAAACATGCTGCGCAGCTCGGCGGGGATGCGGGGCATGGGAAACCGCACCAAAGAACGGCCCACCACGAACGCGGAACCAATCCCCCGGCGAACCAGGCCCACCGGCGTTCGCCAGGCCCGCTGGAACATGTCGTCGCCCCGCTCGACCGCCTGAACATCGGGATGGGCCCGGGCCAGGTCATAGAGCTCGTCGGTGCTGCGCCCCATCCGAAGGTGGGCACCTACCACCGAACCGGCCGAGGTACCAACAATGAGCTCGGCGTCATTGGGAACAATGCCGGTGACGTCTTCGAGCGCGGCGAGGACGCCAGCGTGATAGGCGATGCCCACCAGGCCGCCGGCACCCAAGACCAGGCCGAATGTCATGGCTTCAGGGTAGGGGCGACGAAGGTCAGGTGTGCTTCAAGAGGTCTTCGGCCATGGCCCAACCGAAGGCAATGAGGCAATCGCCTCGATCGGTCTCGAGAGCCGTGAACTGGGCCGCGATGTCAGGATCGGGGTCCTTGGTGCCAGAGAAGTCGAACACCAGGGGGATGGACCCGTCGCCAGTGGCGACGAAGGCCCGATCGTCGTACTTGGCCAGGCTGAAGCGCTTGGCCAGCCGGCGGCCCCAAGCCCGTTCCTCGCCCGACGGTCGGTACTCGGGGCGAGGACAGATGTCACTCAGGCCCTTGAAAGCGTCGTAGGCGCAGGGCTCGACCATCTTCACGCCGACGAGGACGTCCTCGTCGGGGAAGGCCATGACGGCCCGGTGGTAGAGATCGGCCATGACCTGACGGAGCAGGGTGTCGCGCTTGGCCACCCGGCGAATCGATGCCACCCCGACGACCACCGAGGGTGTTCCCCCGATGCGCTCGAGGGTGGAAAAAGCGAATCCCTTCAACTTGTTGCCCTCGCGGGCCAGACTGACGAGCACCCACTCGTCGGCCTGCTTCGATAGGAGCCCGGCCTCGTATTGGATGGGGCCCTCTGCGCAGAGGTCTGCCATCTCGGTGAGCTCGCTGTCACTGAGAGCGGTGCAATCCTTGGTCTCCACCAGAACGGCCATAGCTGAATTGTCCCCCGACTCCTCGACGACTGGCCCTACCAGTCCAGTCGCGATCCGCAAATCGTGCAAGCCGACCGGACTGAGTCCCTACAATCGGTACCACCCAGACCGAATAGGTAGCTGTGGTCTCCACCTCTTCCCCGTCGCGCTGGCGACAGGCCCCCCACCTCATCCGAGAAGTTCGAGACGGACTCATGCTGCTCTCCCCCGCCAGCGACGGCGAACCGGTGCTACTCGACATCTCGGCCCAGCTCATATGGGAATGCCTCGTCGAACCGGTGAGCGTCGACGAGCTGGCATCCGACATCGCCGACCAGTTCCAGACCGACCAAGCTGAGGTTCGGACCGTCCTCCAGTCGACCATCGCCCAACTGGCCGACCAGCTCCTGGTAGAGGAAGCGTGACCCATATTCCCATGGGCCCCTACCGGGCGCTGGGGCTCGACTTCGTCGTCGACGTCGATCCCGATGCAGAAGTCGACACCGCCCGCACCCTGACTACCGTGCCGCTGGCCCCCGCAGGGGTCGAGCCGGCCGTCCGGTTCTCGATCACTCGCGAGGCCGACCACTGGATCCTGCGCCAGGGCGAGAAGGAAGTGGTGCGATCCACCGACGGCCAGGAGCTCATCCAGCGCTCCCTGGTCACCCGGATCACCCGACGGAGCCTCGACCACACCCCCGAGCTGCTCCACATCCACGGGGGCACGGTCGTGCACCAGGGGCGGGGCCTGATGGTCTACGGCCCGTCGTTCGCCGGGAAGTCGACCATGGTTGGCTCACTCGTCCAGGCCGGCTGCACATTTCTGAGCGACGAGTCAGCGGGTATCGAGCCGGCCACCGCCCGGGTTCAGTGCTGGCCCAAGCCTCTATCCCTGCGGAGCGGGGCCCTGGAGCTCCTGGGCCTGATCGAGCCGGGAGCCGAGCAGTCCGGGGCCCGGGTGCCACTCCAGTACCCAGCCACCGACCTGGGGTCCGGCGGTGTGGTCACCGAGGCCGAGGTGGCGCTGGTGATCGAGGTGGCTTTCGAGGCCGAGTCAGACACCGTCCTCGAGGAGATCCACCCCGCCGATGCGGTCGTGCACCTGGCCTCCAACACTCTCGATCTGCCCCGGTACGGACGGGGCGGGATGGCGTTGATGGGCCGCCTGGCGGCACGGGCCCGCTGTGCCCGTCTCACCCACTCGATGGCGCCAGCGACGGCGACGCAGTACGTGATGGGCCTAGTCGGCGATGGCGTGCGGGAACCGGTACCGGTGGAGCAGCTGCCCCGGAGCTCAGCTCGACAGGGCGGGGAATCGGCCCACGCGATAGGCCCGGACAGCCGCCCCCAGGCAAACCGGAGCATCGACGCGGCCCTGATCGGGAATCGGGTAGTGATCCACGACCTGAAGACGAGACAGGTGGCGGCGTTGGACGAGGAGGGAAGCCTGATCTGGCTCCACCTCGACGGGGAGAAGAGCCTGGCCGAAGTGGCAGGGCTCTTCGACGCAGGGGAGGTGCGGGCCGGCGTACTGGAGTTCGTGCGAGAACTAGCCGCAGAGGGACTGCTGATCTGAGCAATCAGGGGCCCCGGTTGTCAAGGACGCCATGGTCACGATGGCCTGACCCGGGAGGTAGAGGACGAGAACCTCGTTGTCACCATCGAGGAATGAGAGTGTGCAACAGCCACTACCGCCACACAACGAAGTCGACGATCGGCTCGAGACCCAAGCTCTGGTAGACCCCGAGCCCCGCGTCGGTGGTCTGGAGCCAGGCCAGATCGGCGCCCAGATCTCGGGCCCCGGCCAGCGCCGCGCTGGTGATGGCAGCACCGACGCCGCGCCTCTGGTGGTCGGGGTGGGTGGCGATTCCGAACAATCCGGCGGCCCGATCGTCGACATGCATCGTTGCGCAACTCACCAAGGTCGCCTCGGCCCACGCCCCGAATTGGTATACGCCAGACGTGGCTAGAACATCATCGTGCAGCAGCCCGGCCATAACCTCCGGCGGCATGCCGAACGCCGCGGTCTGGACCTCCCTCACCGCGGCGAGCTCAGCAGGCGAGGAAACGGGCGCGATTCGAACATCGACGGGAGACGGGGCAAGCTCCACCCGATCGAGGTCCACGGCCAGGCCCGGCCGCCGGGCCACCTCCCCCATCCCCCGATCGACCATGGCCTGCTCGAGCCTCGGCCGCAAACCATCGGCCACATCCACAGTGAGAGGCAGCCCCACGATGGAGAACAGTGAGGCCGCCGAGTCGACCGCCACCGCATGATCATCGGGCTCACGGCGCACCACCGCCGTACTCATGGTGGGATCGGGCAACAGGGACCGGCAAACCAACAGTCCGTCGACATAGGCGCTCTGGCCACCAGGGATCCAGCTGCACTGGCGCCGCCAGGCCTCGGCCAACCCCGCTTCGATCCGCGCCACCGTGTTCGCCCGTTCACCCGCCCCAGTCACAATGGACGAGACTAGCCAGTTCGGGCGGCGGCACAAGACCGAAGCCTGATCTGGATACACCTGGACGGCGACACCAACCTGGCCGAGATTGCTGACCCGTTCGGCGCTGGGGAGGGGCGTTGTGGGCTCCGCTCTGGGCTTGCTGATCAGGGCCTGGGACCTGATTGATCAGTTGATGGCCGGGCCGCAGCACGTGATCTCGCCGGCCCATGCGCCACCGATGAGAGGGTGGGCCGCACTGGCGGAACAGTGGGGCAGGAAGAAGCTCAGTGGATCGGGACCGATGGCGGCGGGATCCCCGACTCAGTTGGATCCGGCGGGAACGCTGAAGAGGCCGACGGTCCAGCGGTACACCCCGTTTCCTTCATCGACCCGTTGGCCTTGTGGGATCTGGAGGAAGAGCTGGCCACCGGGGAGCATGAGCGCCGAAGTGTCGTCCAGCTCGCAGTCCTCGTTTGGCAACCGGATGTCAACGAACTCGGTGTACAACGTGACGCCGGCCACGGTTGTTGTCATCTGGCTATGGACCGAGACCCAGACCAACCTGCCGTCGACAATGATGGGGTTGCTCACGCCCTCGGCCGGATCGACACCCGAACCGTCGATGGCGAACCACGCGTTGACCCCGTCAAAGGTGAGGGTGCTGCAGTCCGCAGCGCAGGCGGGGGTGCCGACAAGGCCGGCGGCTGAAGGGGAGGCCCACACGGCGGCCGTGCTGCACCCCGAAGGAGGGTCCGCCGTCTTCCACTACTCGATCCCCTGGCACCGAACTCTGAACCTCCGCCTGCTAGGTCCTGGAATACGTCATCCCATCCCTCACCGGCAACGGTATCGCTCAACCAAGGTAGAGGCCATGGCTTGGACAAGACGAACGAGATCGACCAGCGATGGGCTCACGCCACCAGACAGGGGGCGCTAGATCAGTACCGAATCGGGTCCGAGCATGACCCGCAGCTCAGCCACCAGACCGCTGGCCGAGTCGACCAGGTAGTCCTCGGGCAGGCGCACGACCTGCTTGTCGAGATGGATGAACACCTGGCAATCGCCCGGATGATCGGCCAAGAGGCCCTTCAGGTCGGCGATGACCGTGTCGGAGACGTCGTTGGGCCGAAGCTGGATGCGTACTGGCGGGCCCCCGTCGCTGATGACCGGCTCGAAGCGAGAGACTTCCATGGCGATGAGCTTGGGCATGTCGTCGCGCGTGTCCAGACGGCCTTTCAAGATGACCACCTGGTCGTCCTCGAGCACATGACCCCACTCCTGCATCGTGCGGGGAAAGACCATGACCTCGACCGAGGTCTGGAGATCCTCGAGAACGAAGACAGCCATGAGGTCTCCCTTCTTCGTCCACTTCTTCTGGAGTGAGGTGATGACTCCACCAACGGCCCGCATCGTGCCGTCCTCGAGCTCCATGAGGTCGGTGAGGGTGCAGTCGGTGGCCTTGCGCAGGCCCACCTCGGCGCCCATGAGGGGATGGTCGGACACATAGAGGCCGAGCATCTCCTTCTCGAACCCGAGCTTTTCCATCTTCTCGAACTCGAGGGCGGGGATCGGGGCCCTCTCGTCGAACAACGGATCCTCTTCGGCCTCGCCGAACAGGGACATGACGCCCATGTCGTGCTCGCGGCGACGGGCCGTGTAATGGTCGACGATCTGCTCGAACACCGCCAGCAGGCCCTTGCGGGGATGGCCGACACAATCGAAGGCGCCGGCCTTGATCAGGGCCTCGATCGTTCGCTTGTTCAGAACGGTGGTATCGACCCGCGAACAGAACTCGTAGAAGTCGGTGAAGGGGCCGTTGGCGTCGCGTTCTTCGAGGATGAGGCTCACCAGGCCGACGCCTACATTGCGTACCGCCGACAGGCCGAACAGGATCGTGCCCCCCGATTTCCCGATGGGGTCGGTCACCGCCTCGAAATCCATGAGCGAGCGGTTGATGTTGGCTACCTCGACGGTGATCCCCAGGTTGCGGCATTCGGCCAGGTAGACAGCCGCCTTCTCGAGATTGGTCTTGACGCTGGTGAGCAGGCAGCTCAGGTACTCGACCGGGTAGTTCGCCTTCAGATAGGCGGTCTGGTAGCTGACCAGGCCGTAGCCATAAGAGTGTGACTTGTTGAACGCGTAGTCGGCGAACTGCTGGATGATGTCGAACAACTCATCGGCCAGGGCCTGTTCGTAGCCGCTGTCGACCACGCCGGACACGAACTTGTCGCGCTCCTTGGCCATGATCTCGCGGACCTTCTTACCCATGGCCTTGCGCAGCGAATCGGCTTCGGCCAGGGAATAGCCGGCGAACTTCTGGGCCACCCGCATCACCGACTCCTGATAGATCATCAGGCCGTAGGTGTCGCCCAGCAGCTCTTCGGCGTCGGGGTGGAAGTAGCTGACCGGCTGGCGTTCGTTCTTGCGGTCGGCGTAATCGTTGTGCATGTTCGCCGCCATCGGTCCCGGCCGGTACAGGGCCACGAGGGCGGCGACGTCCTCGAAGCTGGTGGGGGCCAAGCTGCGAATCAGGGCCCGCATTGGCCCTCCCTCGAGCTGGAACACCCCGATGGTCTCGGCCCGTTGGAGCAAGGAATAGGTGGCGGGGTCGTCCAGGGCCACCCCGTCGATGTCGAGTAGCTCGCCGCGAGTGCGTTCGATCATCGACACCGCATCGGTGATGACGTCGAGGTTCCGCAGCCCCAGGAAGTCCATCTTCAGCAGGCCCAGGTCTTCGACGCCGTTCATCTCGTACTGGGTGACGACGGGCGCTTCTTCGATGGGCTGCCCGGATTCGGGTTTGCGCTGGATGGGGAGGTACTCGGTGAGCGGTTCTTTGGTGATCACCACCGCGGCGGCGTGGATGCCGTCCTGGCGACGCATGCCTTCGAGGCCGCGCGCCACATCGACGACCTTCTTGGTGTCGGGCTCCTCTTCGTACATGCGCCGAAGATCGGCGGCCATCTTGTAGCCGTCCTCATACTTCGGAGTGGACTCCAGGCAGGCGGCCAGCGGGGTGTCGCGGCCCATGATGAGCGGAGGCATGGCCTTGGCGATCTTGTCGCCCACGATGTACGGGTAGCCGAGCACCCGGGCCCCGTCGCGAACCGCCGCCCGGGCCTTGATCTGGCTGAAGGTCACGATCTGGGCCACATGGTCGCGGCCGTACATCTCGGCGGCGTAGCGGATCATCTCGTCGCGGTAGCGGGAGTCGAAGTCCATGTCGATGTCGGGCATGGAAATCCGGCTCGGGTTGAGGAACCGCTCGAACAGGAGGTCGTACTTGATGGGGTCGAGATCGGTGATCCAGAGGGTGTAGGCCACCGCGCAGCCGGCCGCGCTGCCCCGGCCCGGGCCCACCCGGATATTGGCGTCGCGCGCGTGACGGATGAGGTCCCAGGTGATCAGGAAGTACGACGAGAAGCCCATGTCGGATATGACCCTGAGCTCGTAGGCCAGCCTCTCGACCACCGCGTCGGGCAGGGGGTCGCCCCAGCGTTTGCGGGCTCCCTCGAAGGTCAGGTGCTCGAGGTAGGCATCATCGGTTCCGAAGCCGGTGGGGAGGGGGAAGTCGGGAAGCTGGGGGTTGCCGAACTCGATATCGACGTTGCACCGCTCGGCGATCCAGAGGCTGTTGTCGCAGGCCGCGGGGATCTCGCGGAACAGATGGCGCATCTCGGCCGCACTCTTCACATAGTGCTGGTCGCCGTGGAACTTCAGCCGGTCGGGGTCGCTCATGAGCGAGCCGGTCTGGACACATAGCAGGGCGTCGTGGGCCTCGTGATGGTGCTGCTCGGTGTAGTGGCTGTCGTTGGTGGCGAGGAGGGGGGCACCCAGCTTCTTCGACAGCTCCACCAGCATCGGGTTGGTCTTGTGCTGCTCGGGGATGCCGTGGTCTTGGATCTCGATGAAGAAGTTGTCGCGGCCGAAAATGTCCTGGAACCGGCCGGCCTTCTCGTAGGCGCCCTTGAAGTCGTCGCGGATCAGGTTCTGAAGGACATGACCGCCCAGACAACCGCTGGTGACGATGACCCCTTCGCGGTGGGCGTCGAGGACCTCCCAGTCGACCCGGGGCTTGTAGTAGTAGCCCTCGAGGTAGGCCCGGCTACTCAGCTGGATGAGGTTCTTGTAGCCGATGTCGTTCTCGGCCAGGGCGATGAGGTGGTAGTAGAGCTTCGCTCCCCCCGCCGTGTCGCCCCCCGCATCGTCGACCTTGCCCCGGCGGCTGGGGCGCTCTGATCGGTGATCGTGGGCCTGGTAGAGCTCGGACCCGATGATCGGCTTGACGCCCTGGTCCTTGCAGGCCCGGTAGAAGTCGAGGACCCCGTACATGTTGCCGTGGTCGGTGATACCCACGGCCGGCTGGCCGTCTCTCGCCACGGCGCCGACCAGGTCGTCGAGGCGGCTGGCCCCATCGAGCATCGAGAACTCGGTGTGGACATGGAGGTGGGTGAAGGAGTCTGTGCTCATCGGGTGCTGTTCACCGGGCTCACTGGGCTGTCGTCCTCCGGGTCTCTGGGTCCCATCCACAGCCTGTCCACAAGAGTTCTCCGCAGTCTGTGGACGAGTTACAGCCATGTGATTTGTGCTCGACAGATTAGTGCCTCTGTCAACCCCCCGGCGAACGGGCCGGTTCCCCAAGACCAGCCCCCCCACATCCCACCAAGCTCTGTTGGCTGGCCGATTCCCTCACCGATTTCCCTCGCTCACAGGTACACGCCGGGGCGGTTCTCACCGCCCGGGGGCTGGGGGGCAACCGGGGGGCCACCCTGACCCAACGCCTGTTGCTGCATCTGCTCGAGCTGGGCCCGAGCCTCCATCTGCTGGGCGAACAGGGTGGCCTGGATGCCGTGGAACAGACCCTCGAGCCAGCCCACGATCTGAGCCTGAGCGACCCTCAGCTCAGCCTCCGAGGGCGTCGAATCGTCATCGAAAGGCAGGGCCAGCCGCTGGAGCTCCTCCTGGAGATCCGGCGACAGGGCCGAGGACAACTCGATGATCGAGGTGTCGTACATGTCGGCCAGACGTTCGCGGCTGGCCTCGTCGAGCTCGGTCTCCTTGACCTCGGCCAACAGGGTGCGGATCATGGCACCGATGCGCATCACCTTGGCCGGCTCGTTCACGGCCTCGGTGGACTCGCCCGCCTCCTCGGAAGGCTGGTCCTGGCCCGGCCCGCTACCCGGCATCACGATCTCGGGTGACTCGGCGAGGGGGGGCTGCGATGAATCACTCATGCGCCCATCATGGCTCAACTCACGACAAGCTGGCGAGCAGTGGTACCCACATCTCCGCCCCGGTCACCGAACCATGCCGTGACACCAGCTGGAACAGGCCGGTGTCGTCGGGGTCGTCGAAGCCAATCGGCTCCCATGGCACCAGCGCCACATCACCCAGCCGTGAACGGGCCTCGTCGGTGACCTTCGACCCGAACCAACCCTCGTCGACCACCTCTTCGGCCGACTTCACCCACGCCTGGTGACCATGGCGCTCGGCGGCTATGGCCAGCAGCTCGCTCTCGGCGCCGGGTATCGCATGGAGCCACCGGAACCGGGCCTCACCCGACAAACCGGACACCCGTGACCGGAGCTCGGGGCTCAGGGGCCGCAGACCGTTCCGACAATCGACCTGGCCATGGTCGGCGGTGACCACCAGGGCGGCCCCCTTCGGAAGGCGGCTGATGATCTCGGCCACCATCTGGTCGATGAAGTAGAGCTCGGCCTCGTAGTGGTCGGCCAGCCCGTACTCGTGGGCCACCTTGTCGAGGCCGTCGTAGTAGGCATAGACGAAGGGTTCGCCCCGGCCCAGATGGAGCTCGACCTCGTGGACGAGGGTGGCAATCGTGCGCCAGCCGGCGAAGCGGTTGCCGGCCAGATGAGCCTCGCTGAACCCCGAAATGGCGAACTCCGACCGGGCAATCACCGGCGGCATGTGACCACAGAACGCCGACTCGGGCTGGATGGCCGACGGCGGGATCCGGCGACGAGCATCGCCCTTGGCGGTGGCCCACCGCAACACATTGAGCACCTCGTCTTCGATCATCATCCGGTAGCCGACCAGGCCATGCTCGCCCGGGGTCATTCCCAGGGCCAGCGAGGAGAGGGCGGTGGCGGTCGTGCTGGGCACAACCGTGCTGATCTTCTGACCAACCATGCCCGACAAGGTGGGGGCGAGATGGCCCCACTCGAAGAGCTGGTCCCAACCGAGCCCGTCGAGACACAGCAGGACCACCTGATCGGCCTCGACCGCGGGGCCCGGAATCCAGTCGGGCATCTCGGTCGCACCGAGCAGCGCAGGGACGACATTGCTGATACAGGCGCCGTCGTAGTCGGGCAGCACCAGCTGATTCTGTCGATCGGGTTCCGAAGCCATCTCCGAACCTCCCCACTCTTCTACCGGTGCCTGTCGGCCGGCCGGGCACAAGAGTCCAGCATCTCCCGGCTCCCGACGCCAACCGCCACGAACAAGTCGCCAGTTCGGCGTGACCTACTATGGCCGCCGTGAAGGTGTCGACCCGAGGCGACTACGCCAGCCGCGCCCTGCTCTCGCTGGCGTTGCACGACGGCGACGCCGACAAACCCACCGCGGTCCGTGACATAGCCGAGCGCACCGGGCTCCCCCAGCCCTACCTCGAACAGATCCTGCTCACCCTGAAAGGGGCGGGCCTGGTGCGCTCGAAGCGCGGGGTGGGCGGCGGCTACGTGCTGACCCGCGACCCCTGCGCCATCAGCCTGGCCGAGATCGTCAGCGCCGTTGACGGGCCGATCCAGGCCGGCGACTTCGGCGAGCCCCACACCGACGGGTCTTGCCATCACGAGGGTCAGTGCGTCTTGCTGGCCATCTGGGCGCTGGCCGGCGACCAGATGCGCGAGCTCCTGGGCTCGTTCAGTCTGGCCGATCTGGCCACCGCCACCCGCGGCGACGGCGCCTGGCCCGGTGGTGGCTCCTTCTGATCCCGCCCCCAGGGCCACCCACCATGAGAGGGCAACGACTCGGGACGTGGCTCGCCGCGAACCGAGACGCGGGACGCTCAGCCCCTACGAACAACGCCGCGCCACGGCCGCCAGGTCACCGGGAACCTCGGAATCGAAGCTCATCCATTCGTCGGTGACCGGATGCCGGAAGCCCAGGTGCTCGGCGTGAAGCCACGGTCGCGGACAGGGCAGGCTCTGTCGGGCACCGCCGTAGCGGGTGTCACCCACCACCGGATGATTGATGGCTCGTAGATGGACGCGGATCTGGTGGGTCCGGCCCGTCTCGAGCTCACAGGTCACCAGGCACAGCTCGGCCGGCTCATTGAACCGGCTCTCGACCTGGTATCGGGTGCGGGCCTCACGACCATCGGCAGCCACCGTCATGCGGGTGGGATCACGCCGCGATCGGCCGATGGGCGCGTCGACCACTCCGTGCCCCGGCTCGACATTCCCCCACACCAGCGACCGGTAGCGGCGATCAACCGACCGGGCCGAGAGCTGGCCGACCAGGCCCTCGTAGGCCCCAGGGGTGCGGGCCACCATCAGCAGACCCGACGTGCCCTTGTCGATCCGGTGCACGATGCCCGGCCGCTCCGGTTCGCCCACCTCGGCCAGCTCGGGGAACCGGGCCAACAACCCGTTGACCAGGGTGCCGTCGGTGTTGCCGGCCCCGGGGTGGACGACGATCCCGGCCGGCTTGTCGATCACGATCACCGTGTCGTCGGCGTAGACCACCTCGACATCGATCAAGGGGTCGGGCTGGGGCAGGCACGGACCCTGAACTTCGATCGCGAACTCGACGACCTGGCCGGCCTTCACCCGGCGCGAGCGCTGGGTGACCGGTTGGCCGTCGACGCGGATCTGGCCGTCCTCGATGGCCCGGGCCGCCACCGACCGACTCACCCCCGTCTGGAGCGAGACCAACCGATCGAGCCGCTCGCCGTCGAGCAGCTCGGGTACGACCTCATGCTGATTCAAGGGGTTCCCTACTACTCAGGAAGGCCAACAGGATCGCGCCGACCACGACCCCGATGTCGGCGACATTGAACACCGGCCACCACTGGAAGTCGATGAAGTCGACGACTGCCCCTCCGAGGAACCGACCTTCGTCGGAACAGGGGTTCATCGGACAAGCCGTGCGGAACACCCGGTCGACCAGGTTGCCCAGGGCACCGCCCACGACCATGCCCATGGTCACCGAGATCAGGACGCTGGTGGACAGCCGCGAGGTCCGCATGAGCACGATGGTGACCACGACCGCGGCGATGGCGATGAAGGGGCCGAGCCCCGAGCCGCGGCTGAACGCCGCGCCGGTGTTGAAGGTCAGATGGAGCCGGAGGGTCCAGACCAGGTCGATGGACCGGTCATCGAGGACCGACAGGGCCCACGACTTGGTGAGCTGATCGAGCAGGAGCACACCCACCGCGACCACCGCGGTGAGCGCCGTCGGTTTGGCGACGCGACTACTGGGCGTCGTCTGCTCAATCAGGTGAAGCCGCCCACCTTGTACTCGATGCGCTCGGCCGCCCACGGAATGGCCTCGAGCCGCTCCTTGGGGATGGCCTTGCCGGACGCCACACATACGCCGTAGGTGCCGGCGTCGATACGGCCCAGTGCGGCATCGATCTGCTCGACCGCCACCCGGGCCTGGGCACTGAGGGCCAGATCGCGATCGCGTTCGACCGCGAGGCTGTCCCCCTCGCCACTCTCCTCGTCGAACTGGACATCTCCGGGGTCACGATCCTGCATGAGGGAGTCGGCCTCGGCCTTGAGCGAATCGGCCTGGCCCAGGTACTTGGCCCGCTCCATCACCAGGACATCTCTCTGCTCCGCCACAAACCTGTCGCCGAACGGCGATTTCGCCACCTTCTTCGCCACCTTGCTGTTGGTCTTCTTCTGGGACTTGGCTGGGGTCGACTTCTTGTTGGCCGGAGCCTTCTTGGCCGGAGCCTTCTTGCCCGGAGCCTTCTTGGCCTCCGCCTTCTTGGCCGGAGCCTTCTTGGCCTCCGCCTTCTTGGCCGGAGCCTTCTTGGCCGGAGCCTTCTTGGCCGGAGCCTTCTTGGCCGGAGCCTTCTTGGCCTCCGCCTTCTTGGCCGGAGCCTTCTTGGCCGGAGCCTTCTTGGTTCCGGACTTCTTGGCCGGAGCCTTCTTGGCCTCCGTCTTCTTGGCCGGAGCCTTCTTGGTCGCGGCCTTCCTCGCGGACGCCTTCTTCTTGGCTGCAACCTGTTTGGCTGGAGCCTTCTTCTTGGCCGGAGCCTTCTTGGTTCCGGACTTCTTGGCGCTCGCCTTCTTGGCAGCCACGGGGCGGATTCCTTTCATGGCGAAAAAGCTGGCGAAGTATACGTGGAAAGGAGAGCCTTGCCAATGGTCGCTCCTTCGGCCATCGGCTCGAACCCCATCGGCCGATAGCCTCCAACGAATGTCGAAGCCCTATCCGGACGTACCCCAGAAGCCCGATGTGCCGGGGATCGAGCACCGAATTCTCGACGGCTGGGAGGCGGCCGACACCTTCGAGCACAGTGTCGAGGGCCGACCCACGGAAGACAGCTTCACCTTCTTCGACGGTCCCCCGTTTGCCAATGGCCTCCCCCACCACGGCCACCTCCTGACCGGCTACGTGAAAGACGTCATCCCCCGCTTCCAGACCATGCGGGGCAAGCGGGTCGAGCGTCGATTCGGCTGGGACTGCCACGGCCTGCCCGCCGAGATGGAAGCCGAGAAGGAACTGGGCCTATCCGGGCGCCAGGCCATCGAGACCCATGGCATCGCCGAGTTCAACGACTACTGCCGCACCTCGGTCATGCGCTACACCAACGAGTGGCAGAAGACGGTCAACCGCCAGGCCCGCTGGGTCGACTTCGAGCACGACTACAAGACCATGGACCTCTCCTACATGGAGTCGGTCATGTGGGCCTTCAAACAGCTCCACGACAAGGGCCTGGTGTACGAGGCCTACCGGGTCATGCCCTACTCGTGGGGCGCCGAGACCCCCCTCTCGAACTTCGAGATCCGCCTCGACGACGCCACCCGCCCCCGCCAGGACCCCGCGGTCACCATCGCCTTCACTCTCGACCCGGCCGACGACGACCCCGGCCCCCTCGACATAGTGGCCTGGACCACCACCCCGTGGACCCTCCCTTCGAACCTGGCCCTCGCCGTCGGCCCCGAAGTCGACTACGCCGTCGTCGAGGTCGACGGTCGCTACATGGTCATCGGCGACGCCGCCCGCGACCGCTACGCCAACGAGCTCGACCACTCCGAACCGATCACCACCCTCAAGGGCTCCGATCTGGTCGGTCGCACCTACCAGCCCCTCCTCCCCTACTTCGCCGACCGCACCGACGCCTTCCGTGTCCTGGGCGGCGACTTCATCGACACCTCCGACGGCACCGGCGTCGTTCACATGGCGCCCGGCTTCGGCGAAGACGACCAGGCCGTCTGTGAGGCCAACGGCATCCCCATCGGGCGGGTCCTACCCGTCGACGATCAGGGTCGCTTCACCGACGACGTGCCCGATTGGGCCGGCCAGAATGTCTTCGAGGCCAACCCCGACATCCTCCGACACCTGAAGGAGCTGGGCCGGGTCGTGCGCCACGACACCTACGAGCACAACTACCCCCACTGCTGGCGCACCGACACGCCCATCATCTACAAGGCCATCTCGTCCTGGTACGTCGAGGTCACCGCCATCCGGGACCGGCTCATGGAGCTCAATCAGCAGATCAACTGGGTGCCCGAGAATGTGCGCGACGGCCGGTTCGGGCAGTGGCTCGAGGGCGCCCGCGACTGGTCGATCAGCCGCAACCGGTTCTGGGGTTCACCGATCCCCATCTGGGTCTCCGACAACCCAGACTTCCCCCGCACCGACGTCTACGGCAGCCTCGACGAGATCGAGGCCGACTTCAACGTCCGGCCCACCGACCTGCACCGCCCTTTCATCGACGAACTGACACGCCCCAACCCCGACGACCCGTCGGGCCAGTCGACCATGCGCCGCGTCCCCGAGGTCCTCGATTGCTGGTTCGAGTCGGGCTCGATGCCCTTCGCCCAGGTCCACTACCCGTTCGAGAACCGGGAGCTCTTCGAGGCCAACTTCCCGGCTGACTTCATCGTCGAGTACATCAACCAGACCCGCGGCTGGTTCTATACCCTCCACGTTCTGGCCGGAGCCCTGTTCGACAAGCCTGCCTTCCAGAACGTGATCTGCCACGGCATCCTCCTGGCCGAGGACGGCGCCAAGCTCTCCAAGAAGTTGCGCAACTACACCGAGCCCAACGAGATCTTCGACAAACAGGGTGCCGACGCCCTCCGTTGGTACTTCATGGCCAGCAACATCGTGCGGGGGGGCGATGCCCGCATCTCCGACCAGGCCATCGACGACGTCACCCGTCAGGTCCTGCTGCCCATCTGGAACGCCTACTACTTCTTCACCCTCTATGCCAACGCCGACGGGGTGGCCGGCCAGTTCCGCGCCGACAGCCAGCAGCTCCTCGACCGCTACATCCTGGCCAAGACCCGGGAACTGGTCGAGGGGGTAACCGACGAGCTCGAGGCCTACGACCTGGCCGCAGCCACCACCCATGTGTCCGCATTCATCGACGCCCTCAACAACTGGTACATCCGTCGCAGCCGCGAACGCTTCTGGGGTGGGGGCGGCGGAGTCGGCGACGCCGACGCCCGCGACACCCTCTACACGGTGCTGGTCACCCTCATGAAGGTGACCGCTCCCCTCCTGCCCATGCTCACCGAGGAGATCCACCGGGGTCTCACCAGCGCCGACTCGGTTCACCTCGAGGACTGGCCCGATCCCACCGTCTTCCCCGCCGACCATGACCTGGTGGCCGACATGGACCGACTGCGCGAGGTGGCGTCGGTCGCTCTTCGCCTCCGCGAGGACAACGGCCTGCGCACCCGCTTGCCGCTCAACACCCTCACGGTGGCCGGCCGCGACACTGATCGCCTACTGGCCTTCTCCGACCTTCTGGCCGACGAGGTCAACGTCAAGAAGGTCGAGGCCTCCGATGACCTCGAGGCCTACGGCAGCTTCGTGCTACGCCCCGACGGCAAGGCCCTCGGCCCCCGGCTCGGCGGATCCGTTCAGGAGGTCTTCAAGGGCGCCAAGACCGGTGATTGGAGCCAGGACGGTGACACTGCCACTGTGGCCGGCCACCGCCTCGAGAGAGGCGAGTACGAACTCGCCCTCCAGCCCAAGACCGAGGGGGCGTCGGCCGCCCTGCGCACCAACGACGTGATCGTCAACCTCGACACCGAGGTCACCGACGATCTCCGCACCGAGGGCGCCGCCCGCGACCTCATCCGGCACGTCCAGTCTGCCCGTCGCGACGCCGACCTCGCCGTCACCGACCGCATCACCCTGGTGGTAGCGGCCGACGATGGTCTCGGCCTGGCCAGCCATGCCGCCCAGATCGCCGATGCGGTGCTGGCCACCGACCTCCAGTTCGGGCCAGTGGCCAACGGCCATTCGGTGAAGATCGACGGCGCCACCGTCGAGTTCACCCTGTCACCCGTCTAGTCAGTCTTCCTCCACTGCCTTCTTGAGCTCGTCGAGGAAGGGGTCGGCGTCGTCATCATCGATGGCGGGGACCGCCTCGGTGGGCGGACCTCCGTGGTCCTCCCACACCGGGCCCGGGGCCGGGGGTGGGGTATTGCCGGGAATGTCGCGGGCCAGCGACCTCAACTCATCGAGAGGTACCTGATCGAGACCGGTCGTGGCCGGAGGCGGCTCGAACAGCGACGCTCGAGGCCGGGACGGGTCTTCGACCGTGGCCGATTCGACCGATGGCGGTTCGGCCGGTTCGGAGGCATCGGGCCCAACCGGCGGAGTGCTGGGGGTGAGCCGGGGCAGCCGATCGATGGTGGCGGCCAGATCAGGGGCGGAAAGGTCTTCGGATGCCTGCTGGAGATCGGTGTCCACGGGCGCATTGGCGGCCACCTCAGCGGCGCTGGGAGCGCCTTCGCTCCTACCCGGCTCGGTATCGAAGACCGCGGCCTCCGCCAGGGGCGGTTCGAAGGGTTTGGGGGCGAAGGGTTCTTCGGTCGTTGACGCCGGGGGGGGCGGAACCGGAGGCTGGTCGTCAGGCTCCGGTGCTGCTTGGGCGGTCTCCACTGCCTCGGGGGCCTCACCAGCATTGCCCAGACCCGCAGCGGCGGAGGCAGCATCGACCAGCTCGGCCGCGCCCGCAGTCTCGGGGTCGGACCTCACCTTGTCCCGTGTGAGCTGAGCCTTGGTGAGGACGTCGGGCAACGCCACCGGAGCGAGCGGGGGTGGCTCGAGGGCCCGCAGCGACTCCGGATCGTCGAGCATGGTCTGGAGTCGCTCAATGACAGACGCCAGCTGGCCCCGACGTCCTTCGAGATGGTTCTCGAGCCCGTCGATGTCGGAGCGAAGGACGTCTCGCGCCGTCTGGAGTTGCTCGACCTCGGCGGCGATGCGTCCCCTCAGCTCATCAGCTTCGGCCGCGACCTCGGCTTCGGCGTTGTCGAGCAGCCCGCTGCGATATGACTGGGCGTCTTCAACCATGCGGTCGGCTTCGCCCCGGGCCGAGTTGAGTACCCGGTCGCGTTCGGCTTCGGCTTCGGCCATCAGGCCCGAGGCCTCATCGTCGGCCGAAACGAGCTTGGCGGCTGCCTCTTCGTTGGCCTCGGCGACCACCGAATCGGCGGTGCGTTGGGCCAGTTGAAGGGTGCGCCGGAGCTCCTCGTCGATCTGGCGGGAGTCGAGAGCTTCGCCAGCCAGCGCCGCAGGGGCGGGGGGCGGCATGGCCGCCGAGCCGCCGGCGCCCGCCTCAGCGGCCTGGAGACGGTGCAGGATCTGACCGAGCGACACCGCGGCCCGCTCGAGGAGATCGTCGACATCGTCGGGGTCATAGCCGCGGAAGGCCTGGCGGAACTGGGCGTTGCGCAGGACTTGGGGTGTGAGCTCCATACCCGGAGCGTAGTTATTCGGTCACCCCGAGGGGTGTACCTACCCGCAGCGGAGGACCCCACGGACGATCAGGATTCCGAACACGACCACCATTGGGGAGAGGTCGAGGGGCAAGGATCCCATCATCGGCCGCAAAGCCTGACGGATCGGGCTCAGCACCGGCTCGACGACGGTACCCAGTGCGTCGTGGATCTTGGCGGGCGCCGTGCCGTAGCGGGGGCGGAACCAGCTCAGCACGATGTAGATGAACATGACGAACAGGTAGAGGTTGAGCAGGGGGCAGATAATCGCCATGGAATCTCGCGATCAGGGGCTGACGGGCGGGAGGGGGTGAGGCAGGCCTCAGTCGGCGGCGAGGCCCCGCTCGATACGGCGGCGGTCGTCGTCGGAGACATGCGCGTCAACCGGGGTCAGCATGAAGACGTCCTTGGCGATCTTCTCCATCTGGCCTCCCAGCGAATAACAGACACCGCTGGAGAAGTCGATGAGCCGCCGGATGAGGTCGTGGTCGGCCGATTGGAGGTTGATGATGACCGGGGTGCCGGCCGAGAAACGGTCGGCAACTTCCTTGGCGTCACCGAACGAGGCCGGGTTCACCACATGGGGGCGACCCCCCTCGGCCCGGCGCGGCCGCACCATTGATTGCCCGGTAGGGCCCTCGACATCGGCGTCCAACGGCCGTACCGCAGGACTGCCGATGTTCTGGCTGGATCCTGATGGCCGCACCATGGTTGCGGTGTTCGTGCCCCCGTCATCGGCAGCCCGCAAGGGCCGAACGGCCGAAACGGCCTGCTCGTTGGCGGTGGCCGGCACGATTTCCTCGACCCCGCCCACGTGCTCGACCCGATTGGGGCTAGGACCACCCGGGCCAGGGTGACCGTAGTCATCGAAATCCTCGTCAGGCCCGAGCCCGAGGTAGTTCAGCGCATTTCGCCACATGGACATGACTCCTCCCAGGCTGCCGATGTCCTGGCAGCCATGTGTCGACCAAGTCTACCGGAGCCCACCCACCTCATGGGTACTGGTCATTACACCTATTTCTTGCGAGGTCCGAACAGGGCCCGCCCGACCCGAATCGTGGTCGTTCCGGCTGCGACCGCCTCTTCGAGGTCCGCCGTCATTCCCATCGACCGCTCGGCCAAGCCGAGATCGCCAGCTAGAGCGGCCACCGCCCGGAAACCGGGGGTGGGATCGATGCCCTGGTCGGTCGGACCCACCGTCATCAGTCCTCCCACATCGAGGCCATGCTCCAACGCGTGGGCCGCCAAGGCGCCCGCCTCACTGATGGGGCAGCCCCCCTTGCCCTCTTCGTCCTCGGCGTTGACCTGGATGAGGATCCGGGCGCCGGGGTCGCGACGGGCGATCTCGTCGACCAATGCCTGTCGATCGACCGATTCCCACACCCCGACGATCCCCACCAGCTTCTTGACCTTGTTGCGCTGGAGCCGACCGATGAAATGCCAGTCGACCTCAGCCAGAGTCGGAGATTGGGCCCGAGCCTTGGCCTCGAGCTCCTGGGCGTAGTTCTCACCCAGAGAGGTCAGTCCGGCTTCGACGGCGAGCTCAGCCACCCTCAGCCCAAACGCCTTGGTGACGGCGAGTACCGACACCTCTTCGGGATCGCCTCCCGCCTCCTCGATCCGTTGGAGCACCGACAGGTGCCGCTCGTGGATGAGCTCGGCGGTGAGCCCGTCGGGTACCGGTCCGTCGACGTACTCGGTCATGGCTGTGCACTCCTGGCTTCGGGGGCGGCCTCGGGGTCGATCCAGACGACTCCGGCCTGACGACCCTCGTCGGACCGGGCCCGGTGCGACCAATGGGAATGGGACTGTCCGGTGCAGACCGAGGCGGCCGTGTCGACCTGGACGCCAATCTCCTCGAGGGCGGCGGAGACGGCGGCGGGCAGATCGAGGGCGGGCTTTCCAATGTGAGTCCGCCCCACGACCTCGTCACCGAAGCGACGGGCCAGCCGGTCGAGATCATCAGCTCCGAACTCGTAGGCCGCGGGGTGGATGCAGGGACCCAGCCAGGCCTGGGGCGCCTCGGCCCCCTGGGTAGCCATGGTCTCGACCGTGCGGGCGAGAATGCCCCTCTCGAGCCCCTTCCAGCCGGCATGAGCGACGCCGATGACACCGGATGGGTCGACGAAGGCCACGGGGGCACAGTCAGCCGAATGGGCGGCGATGGCCACATCGGTACGGCGGGTCACGATGGCGTCGGCCTCGATGCCGGCGTGCTCTCCGGGTTCGGAGACGACTACCACACGATCGCTGTGGATCTGGCGGAGCCAGGTCCAGGGCCGGTCGATCACGGCCCGTCGGCGGTGGGCCAGCGGCAGGGCCGGGCCCGAGACCCGGAGATCACCGTGGCGATGGTCGGTGAAGACGATACGCGCCGCGCCTCCGGCGCTGATCGGCGTGGAGATCGAGGCTCTGCTCACGGGACCACGACGTCAGCGCGCACCGTCACACCGCCATGGGATACAGCGCTATTTCAGGAACGAGGGGACGTCGAACTCGTCGTCATCGTCGTCGAAGTCATCGAAGTCATCGCGGTCATCGCGGTCATCGCTGAAGATGTCGGGCGTGTCATCGACAGCCCGGAGGGGGCGATCGTCGGACTGGGAGGCCAGAGGCACCGACGACGTCGACCCGGAGGCTCCGGTACGACCCTCACCGTCCCAGCGATCGAAGCCGGCGGCGATGACAGTGACCCGGATCTCGTCGCCGAGGGCATCGTCGATGACGGCCCCAAAGATGATGTTGGCGTCCTGGTGCGACACCTCGTGGATGATCTCGGCGGCCTCGTTGACCTCGAACAGGCCGAGGTCGCTGCCACCCGAGATGTTGAGGAGGATGCCCCGGGCACCGTCGATCGAGGCCTCGAGCAGGGGGCTGGAGATGGCCGAACGGGCCGCGGTGGCCGCCCGACCTTCGCCGGCGGCCACGCCGATGCCCATGAGGGCCGAGCCGGCATCGTTCATGATCATTCGGACGTCGGCGAAGTCCGTGTTGATCAGACCCGGTGTGGTGATCAGGTCGGTGATGCCCTGCACCCCCTGGAGCAGGATCTCGTCGGCCATCTTGAAGGCGTTCACCATCGACGTCTTCTCGTCGGCGATGGTGAGCAGGCGATCGTTGGGGATGACGATCTGGGTGTCGACCTTGTCCTTCAGGCGCTGGATGCCCTGCTCGGCCTGGACCGAACGGCGGCGCCCCTCGAAGGCGAACGGGCGGGTGACGACCCCGATGGTGAGGGCGCCCATGCCCTTGGCCACTTCGGCCACGATCGGGGCTGCGCCGGTTCCGGTACCGCCCCCCTTGCCGGCAGTGATGAAGACCATGTCGGCGCCCTCGAGAGCGGCTTCGATCTCGTCGCGGTGATCCTCGGCCGCTTGCTGACCGATGGCCGGATCGGAGCCGGCGCCGAGGCCCCGGGTGAGATCACGGCCGATGTCGAGCTTCACGTCGGCGTCACTCATGAGCAGGGCCTGAGCATCGGTGTTGATCGCGATGAACTCGACACCCTTGAGGCCGGCATCGATCATCCGGTTGACGGCGTTGACCCCACCGCCGCCAATACCCAGGACCTTGATGACCGCGAGATAGTTATGGGGAAGATCGGTCATGACTGGTCAGTTCCTCCGTGAAGGGGCACGAATCGGAGCGCGTCTACAAGTCTGGCAAAGGATTGCCCAGAGCACACCATCCCACAGGTCACGTCATCCTCCTGGGACCGTGGCGGCAGGTGTACCGCAGCCGACAACCGTACCTTCGTCATCGACGAGTTCGGCTCCCCGCACCACCACCGGGCTGGCGGGGATCCGCACGTCGATGGTCTCGATGCAGCCAGGTACGACCCGGGCCAGCACGGTGCGCAGGGCCAGCGCCTTGTCGGCGATCTCGATGGGCTCGCCCATCAGCACGGTCACGACCTCGCCCGGAGCCTGGGACCGGACCGTCAGCTCGATGTCACCGGCGCCCACCACCCGGAACGACTCGGTGCGGGTCCGGAGATCGTCGGGGAACTCGACGGCGGCCAGAACCGCTGGGAGGGCGCGGGCGTCACCGACGTCGAGCCCCGCGCTTCCCGCCACCTCGAGTCCTTCGAGGCGGACGAACCGTGCTTCTGGCTCGGCGACAGTGGCCAGGAGCTTGGCGTCGGCATCAACCAACCACCAGCTGCTCAGGGAGTCGGCGACGGCCGCGACCGGCCGGCGCTCGAGGATCTCGATCGAGACCGAACCCCACCAGTCACGGTGAATCGAGACCGATTCGACCCAGGGCAGGGCCTGCACCGATCGGCGGGCGGCGTCGAGATCGAGGTCGGTGAGCTGGTCACCCTGGGCGATACCGGTGGCGGCCATGATGCTCTCGGCCGAGCTCCGCTCGGCTCCGGCCACCCTGATCTCGTCGACGTCCAGGAGAAACGAACGCGAGATCCCCAGCCCGGCCAAGGCCACCCCGAACAGCACACCCAGGGTAGCGAGGCGGCGCAGGCGACGGCGGCCCTGAGCGCGCCTCACCTCGATCCGACGAGCCCGTATGCGGGGATCGAACACATGAGTGGACGTCATGGTGAAGTCTCCTGCTGGGGGACGGCTTCGAGGCCGAGCGCGGCGACTGTGTCGGCGTCGAAGCCGACCAGACGGGTCTCGGGGACCAGATCCACCCCGGCCCACGCGGCCACCCTGCGCCTCACCTCGATCATGAGGGCGACGATGTCGTCGGCCCAGCCACCTACGTCGGCCTGGATGAAGTTGGCGTGCTTGACCGATACTTCGGCCGTTCCGATGCGGAGGCCCTTGGCTCCGGCCTGGTCGATGAGCCGACCGGCCGAGTCACCGGCCGGGTTGGTGAATACCGAGCCGGCGTTGGCTCCGCCAGGCTGGTTCTCGCGGCGCCAGGCCACGATCTCGTTGATCATGGTGTGACTCTCTTCGGCATCGCCCGACGCCAGTTCGAGCACCACATCGGTGACGAGTTGGTGGGCGGCGACCGACGAGTGCCGGTAGCGCAGGTCGAGGTCAGCGGCGGGTACCCGGTGGTCGGTGCCCGTGTGCAGGTCAACCACCCGGACATCGACGAGGCTGTGAGCCATCTCCGAACCGTGGCCGCCGGCGTTCATGCGCACGGCCCCACCGATCGAGCCGGGCACGCCGACCGCCCACTCGAACCCGGTGAGCCCGGCGGCGACCGTCTGACGAGCCACAACCGGCAGCGGGGCGGCCCCGCCGGCCCGAACCCGGGTTCGGTCAATGGTGATGGTCTCGAAATATGGGCCCAGGAGCACGGCGAGACCGGGGAATCCGGCATCGGCGACCAGGAGGTTCGAGCCCCGGCCCACCATGAGCAAGGGAACGTCGAGGCCGACCAGGGCGTCACGCACAGCGTCGACGTCAGCCTCGGAATCCAGAACGACGCCCAGCGCCGCGGCCCCGCCCACGCGGTAGGTCGAGTGGTCGGCCAGGGGGAATGGCCCCGACGCCTGCGGCCCCAGTCGCTGGCCCAACTCGTCGAGCACCGGGGTCACCGCGCACCCTCCAACCGATCGATCACCCGATCGGGTACGTGGGTGAGGTCACCGGCACCGAGGGTCAGGCACAGATCACCGGGGTCGAGATGGCTGGTCAGCCAGTCGGCCACATCGTCGAGGGTAGGAAGCCAAGCCAGCTCGGTGTCGGGGTGACCGCCCAGGACGGCATCGACCACGAGCTTGCCGGTGATACCGGGCCGAGCCTTCTCGCTGCTGGCGTAGACGTCGGTGATGGCCACGACGTCGGCCTCGATGAACGAGTCGACGAAGTCGGGGGCCAGGGCCTGGGTGCGGCTGTACCGATGGGGCTGGAAGACGACCACCAGCCGACCAGAGGTGGCCCGACGACCGGTGGCCACGGCGGCGCTGACCTCGGTGGGCAGGTGGGCGTAGTCGTCGATGAAGCGGACACCGGCGACACTCCCCCGCTCCTCGAAGCGACGGGTCACCCCGGTGAACCGGGCCAAGCCCGATGACACGGCCTCAGGGGCGGCGCCCAGCTCGAGGGCCAGGACCGCGGCGGTCAGGGCGTTGGCGACATTGTGAGCGCCGGGCACACCGAGGTCGACATGGATGCGGTGTTCGGTGGGGCCCGAACCGGTGAGGATGGCAAACGACGACCGGTCGGCCCCGAGCTCGACGTCGACCAGCTCGTAGCCGGCTCCAGCCGTCTGGCCGCAGGTGACGACCTCGTGTTGGCCGGCCAGGCGGGCGGCGTTGGGCTCGTCGATGTCGACCACCCGGGGACCATCGGCCGCCTCGACGAAACGCCCGAAGGCCTCCCTCAGGGGCTCGAAGCCGGCGTGATGCTCGAGATGGTCGGGTTCGAGGTTGGTAACCGCCACCGCGTAGCTGACCAGGGCTTCGAAGGAACCATCACTCTCGTCGCCCTCGACCACGAACAGCTCACCCTTTCCCCAGTGAGCGGCGCCGTCGAGCGAGGCCACGTCGGCACCGATGAGCCACGAAGGCTGGAAACCGGCGTCAACCAAGATGGTGGCCAGCATGCCCGAGGTGGTGGTCTTGCCGTGGGTCCCCGACACCGTGATCGTGCGTCGGGTAGCGGTGATGGCCGAGAGGAGGTCGGCTCGACGAAGGACCGGTACCCCCCCGGCGAGCGCTCCGCGGACATCATCGTCTTCGTCGGGTACCGCGGTGGACCGGGCCACCAGCTCGGCCGCGGCGGCGGCCCCCGGATCCTGACCCACGGTGATGCTGGCCCCGAGACCCCTCAACCGTTCGAGGACCGGGCCTTCGGCCCGGTCGCTTCCGGTGATGGTGTGACCGTCGGCCAACAGGACGGTGGCGATGGCGCTCATGCCGGCCCCACCGATGCCCACCAGGTGGATGGTCCGTGGCTGGGAGAGGTCGACAGCTTCGACGGGGGTGGTCATGTGGCGGCTCCCTCAACCAACTCGGCGACGGCCCGGGCCGCGTCAGGGCGGCCGATCGACCGCGCCGCGTCGGCCATGGCCCGGAGCTTCGCCGGCTCGAGCAGCTCGTCGAGCTCGGCCACCAGTCGGTCGCCGTCGAATTCGGCATCCGGGACCACGACAACGGCGCCGGCCTGGACGAGGTCGGTGGCGTTGGCGGTCTGATGGTCGCGGGGCGCTATGGGCAACGGCACCATCACGCCGCCCAGACCGACCACGGCGAGCTCGGCCACCGTGGACCCGCCGGACCGGCCCACCAGGAGATCAGCCGCCACCATGAGCTGGGGCATACGGTTCTCGTACTCGACGGCCTGGTAGTGGACACCCGCCGGGTCCGATGGGCGGGGCAGGGCATCGCCCAGCCTCTCCCAGTCGCGCCGACCCAGAACATGGTGGATGGCGACATCGCCACGGTGAGCCCAGCGCTCGACCAGATCGAAGACAGCCTGGTTGATACGAGTAGAGCCCAACGACCCGGCGCACACAGCCACGACCATCCGGTCCGGGGGCAGGCCGAGCAGCTCACGGGCCGAGTCTCGGTCACGGTCACGGTCGACGGCCAGCATGTCGGGGCGAACCGGGTTGCCGGTGACCACCGCCCGGGGCAGATCGGTGGCCGCGAAAGGCACCGCGGCCACCTTCGCGAACCGGCCGACCACCCGGTTGGCAGCCCCAGCTCGGGCGTTCTGCTCGGCCACGACGATGGGGATACGCAGGACGGCGGCGCCCAGGCCGCAGGCGATCGAAGCGAAGCCACCGAGTGAGACCACCACCTGGGGGCGACGGCGCCGCAACAGGGCCAGCCCTTGACCGAGGGCCTTGATCAGACCGACCACCGCTGCAACATTGTCGAGGGTGAGGCGGCGCTGGATGCCCCGGCCGGGGAGAGTGGTGATCCCGAAGCCAGCCTCGGGCACGAGCTCGGCTTCAGATCCCCGTTCGCTGCCCACGAAGTGGATCGACGAGGCCGGATGGCCTCGCTCGACGAGAGCCCGGGCGATGCAGATTCCCGGGATGGTATGCCCCGCGGTACCCCCACCGGCTATCACCGCCCATGTGTCCTCGCGGGTGCCCGCCCGGTCCCCCCCGGTCATCGCGCCTGCCGGGCGATATTGATCAGGACTCCGGAGGCGGCCATGGCCAGCACGAGAGCCGAACCGCCGGACGACACGAAGGGCAGGGGCTCGCCGGTCACCGGCAAGGTCCCCACCGCGGTACCGGTGTTGATCACGGCCTGGATGATCAGCCACGAGATGAGGCCGGCGGCCAGAAGACGACCGAATCGGTCGGGGGCCCGGAGGGCGGTGCGCACGCCAACCACGCCCAGGACCAGGAACAGGAGCACGACCGAGACGGCGCCGATCAGGCCCGTCTCCTCTGCGATGACCGCAAAGATGAAGTCGGAGTGGGCCTCGGGCAGGAACCCCCACTTGGCTTTCGAAGCACCCAGGCCCACGCCCGACACACCCCCGGAGGCAATGCCCACCTGGCTCTGAATGATGTTGTAACCGGAGTCGAGCGGTTGTGACCACGGGTCGAGGAAGGCGAACAGCCGCTGGCGCCGATAGTCGGCCCAGAGAATGGTCGGGGCGGCCAACGCCGTGCCCACCACGAAGGTGGTGATCAGCCGGGCCAGAGGGGCGCCGGCCACGAACATGACGAGGAAGGTCGAACCGACGATCACCACACTGGAGCCCAGGTTCTCGAGCAGGACCGGCAGGGCGACCAGCGACAGGACGACCAGGACCGGCCGGTAGGTCAGCCGGGGGTTGCTCATGTGCCGGGCCCGCCGGGCCAGCAGATCGGCCACGAAGACAAGCACGGCGAACTTGGCCAGCTCGGAGGGCTGAAAGCTGAAGCTGCCGGCGGTGATCCACCGCCTCGATCCGTTTACTTCGGTACCGATGGCCGGGATGAGCACCCCCACACAAGTGATGCTCGACACCACGATCAGCGGGGTCGCCAGCCGGCGCCACACCCGGTAGTCGATGGCCCGGCAGGCAAGCAGGGCACCGAAGCCCACCCCCGCCCACATGACCTGGCGCCGAAATACGTACCAGGGGCTACCAAACTCGTGCTGAGCAGTGAACGACGACGCCGAGAGCACCATGACCAGGCCGAGTACGTTCAACAGCACCACAACCGCGAGGAGGATGGTCTGCGACGTGGCACCGGCTGCGGTCGTCTTGGTCCGCAGCGCGCCCACTCGTTCGGAAATCGACGGGGTCACGACCGGACCCGACGGCCGGCGGTGGCGTAGAGCGGTAGTCACGAGCTCAAGTCCTCGAGCTCGAGGACGCGTTGGGCGAAGTCACGGCCCCGCTCGGGGTACGACCCGTACCAGTCGAACGAGGCGCACCCTGGTGAGAGCAGGACCACGTCGCCGGGGAGGGCGATGTCGGCCGACGAACGTACGGCGGCCTGCATGGAGTCGGCCTGCACGATCTGGCCGACCCGGCCCTCGAACAGGTGAGAGACGACATCGGCCGATTCACCGATGGCCACGACCGCCTTCACTCGGGAGGCCCCCGACGCCATCTCGTCGAGGTCCAGACCCTTGTTGCGGCCGCCCGCGATGAGCACGATCGAGTCGAAGCCGCCGATGGCCGAGGATGCGGCGCTGGGGGTGGTGGCCTTGGAGTCGTCGTACCAGCGCACCCCACCCAACTCGGTCACCAACTCAACCCGGTGGGGCAGACCCCGGAACCGGACCAGGGCATCATGAACCCCCTGGAGGGTGGCCCCCGACGAAACTGCGATAGCCGAGGCGGCCAGGGCGTTGGAGAGATCGTGGGGCAGGGCCCGCCACAGGTCGGCGGACCGGACGATGACGTCGCCACCGGGAGTGAGCAGCTCACCGTTGACCCCCATGGTGTAGTCCCCCGAGGAGAGCCCGTAGGTGACCCGTCGGGCTCGCGTCTCGTAGGCCGCCACCACCGGATCCTCGAGGTTCACCACCGCAATATCGTCGGGACCCTGGTCGCTCCAGATACGGGCCTTGGCGGCCTCGTAGTCAACCAGGGTGGCATGGGCATCGAGGTGATCGGGGGCGAAGTTGAGCCAGGCCGCCACCCTCGGTGCGAAGTGCCGGCTGTGAGCCAGGCGGAACGAGCTGGCCTCGACCACGAACACATCGACCAGGGGATCGGCGATGGCCGCAACCAGCGGGATGCCGGTGTTGCCCACGGCCACCGCCCGGCGGCCCGAGGAGTCGAGCATGTCGGCCACAAGGGTGGTGACGGTGGTCTTGCCGTTGGTGCCGGTGATGGCCACCAGTGGGCGGTCGTCCCACTCCGACGCCAGGTCGAACTCGCTGCGGATACCCCGCCCATGGCGTTCGGCCAGGGCGAAGACCGGATGGTGGTCGGGCACGCCAGGGCTGGGCAGCACCACGTCGACGGCAGCCACCAGGTCGCCCAACTGCTCAGGAGTGGGGGCAACCACCAGGTCCAGGCCGAGGTCGATGGCCGCGTCCTGGGCGGCTTCCCCCGGACGGTCGTCAACCACGATCACGTCGTGCCCGCGCTCGAGCAAGGCCATGACGACCGCCTGCGATGTGATACCGAAACCGATGACCAGGGCCTTCACGAGGCACCTCCGAGAGAGATGAAGTCGGCGTAGAACAGACCGAGCCCTATGGCGGTGAGCATGCCGGCGATCATCCAGAAGCGGATGAGAATCCGGGTCTCGGGCCAGCCCAGTAACTCGAAGTGGTGATGGATGGGAGCCATCCGGAACAGTCGCTTGCCCCCGGTGGACTTGAACCAGGCCACCTGGAGCATCACCGACGCGGTCTCGACCACATAGAGACCACCGATGATCGCAAGAAGGATCTCGGTGCTACTGGCCAAGGCCAGCGCGGCCAGTCCAGCACCGATGGCCAGCGAACCGGTGTCGCCCATGAAGATCTGGGCCGGGGCAGCGTTGAACCACAGGAAGCCGAGACAGCCCCCCAACATGGCGGCGGCCACCACGGCAAGATCGAGGGCGTGGGCCAGGTCGTAGAGCTCGGCGTTGCGGAAGGCGAAGAACCCGATGACCACGTACGCCGCGAACGTGAGAGTGCCGGACCCGGCCGCCAGCCCGTCGAGCCCGTCGGTGAGGTTGACCGCATTCGAGGCGCCGTAGATCAGCGCCACACCCCAGACCACCCAGGTCCAGGCGGGCAAGTCGATACCCGGGGTGTCGTAGCGGGTGAATCCGATGGAGGTGTGAACCCCGGTCCAGACCACCATGAGCACGCTGTAGGAGACGGCGACCACCAGCAATCCGATGGTCTTGGTGCGCTTGGTGAGACCGAGATTGCGTTCGCCGCGGATCTTGAGCCAGTCGTCGAGGAAGCCGACGAGTCCGGCTCCGACGATGGCGCCCATGACCAGAACTCCGGTGCGGGTGAACACCGAGCTCTCGTCGCCTCTGATGAGGCCGGCCACGACGTCGGACAGGAAGTAGCCCACCGCGGCGCCGGTGACGATGCCGACGCCCCCCATGGTTGGGGTTCCGGCCTTGACCTGATGACCCTCGGGACCCTCTTCCCGGATGGGCTGGCCCCACTGGTGACGCACCAGGAAGTTGATGACGGCACGGGTGGTGAGCAGGGAAAGGGTGAGGCTCATGCCCGCCGCCAGGAGAAGACGAATCATCGGGCCCCCTCCCCCAAGTCCGCGAGCATCTCGGCCGCCACCTCGCGGTCGTCGAAGGCCACGACGTCGTCGCCGATGGTCTGGGTCGATTCATGGCCCTTGCCGGCCAGCAAGACCAGATCGCCCGGCTCGGCCGCGCCGAGGGCCAGTTCGATGGCCGCCCGGCGATCGGGTTCGATCCGGGCCCGGTCGCGATCGGCGGCCGGGATCCCGGCCACGATCTCCTCGATGATGGCGGCCGGGTCTTCGGAGCGGGGGTTGTCGGAGGTGACGAAGAGCAGGTCGGCGGCCGCCGCCACGGTCCCGAACTCGGGGCGCTTCTGCCGGTCACGGTCACCGCCGGCCCCGAACACCACGATCACCCGACCGGGCGTGAGCTCATGGGCCGCACCGATGGCCACGGCCAAGGCGTCAGGGGTGTGTGAGTAGTCGACGACGACGGCGAAGTCCTTGGAGCCGGGCACCACATCGAACCGGCCCGGAACCCTCTCGACCCGAGCCACCCCGGCTGCCGCGACGGCAGGTTCGATGCCCAGCTCGGCCCCCACGGTGAGCGCGGCTAGGGCGTTCGAGACATTGTGACGGCCGGGCAGGGTGATGGTGACCTCCTCACCCCGCCACCGGAACCGGCTTCCGTGGGCAGTGAGCACCAGATCGGAGGCATCGTCGAGGCTGTAGCCAACCGAGGGGATGGTGACGGTGTCGCGGAGCAAGCGGCCGTGGGGGGCGTCGAGATTCAGCACCGCCCGAGCACTCAGGTCGGGCTCGAACAAGCGGGCCTTGGCCGCGAAGTAGCGCTCCGGGGTTCCGTGGAAGTCCAGATGGTCACGGCCCAGCATCGTGAATACCGAGATCCCGAAACGGGTGAAGGCCACCCGCTCGAGCTCGAGAGCGTGGGAGCTGACCTCCATGGCCACCGAGTCGGCGCCTTCGTCGACCCAAGTCCGCAGCAAGCGCTGGAGATCGGGCGCCTCGGGCGTGGTCCGGGTTCCCCCGAGGGTGCCGATGACCCGACAGGACCGTCCGGCCGCCTCGAGAACCGCTGCCAACAGATGGGTGACCGTTGTCTTGCCGTTGGTGCCGGTCACCCCGATCAGATCGAGCTCGGTCGAGGGGTGGCCGTGGACCTCCGCGGCGGCCGCCGCCATGGCCGTGCGCACCGACCCGACCACCAGCTGGGGTACGTCGACACTCAACGCCCGTTCCGTGATCAACGCCACGGCTCCGCTGTCCACCGCGTCGGCCGCGAAGTCGTGGCCGTCGAAGCGCGCTCCGGGCACACACGCGAACAGATCGCCGGGGTTGACCCGGCGCGAGTCGAGTTGCACATCGGTGACGGGGACCGATCCGTCGCCTACCACGCGTCCCGCCGCCACCACCGCGATGTTGTCGAGGGTGAGGGGCGAGGAGCTACCCATCGGCATCCGCCTCGTCGGCAGGAGCGACCGCGACGGCCTGTTCGGCGGCTCCCGGTTGGGGGGCGGGGGCGGCCCGCACCAGGTCGGTGGATCCCGCCCCATCCCCGGAGCCGGGGGGAACTCCGAGGATGCGAAGGGCGTACTCGGCAATCTGGGAGAAGACCGGAGCGGCTACCGCGCCGGCGCTGTCGAAGCCTTGGGGATCGTCGAAGAGCACGACGATGGCCAGCTCGGGGCGTTCGGCCGGGACGAACCCCGCGAAGTCGAGGATGTAGTGACGTACTCCGGCGACATCGAGGAAGCTCTCGGTCTCCGCCTGCCATTTCCAGGCCGTTCCCGTCTTGCCGGCCACCGTGTAACCAGGGACGGCAGCTCCGGTACCGGTACCGCGCTCGACGACCTCGACGAGCATGTCGGTGAGCTCGTCGGCCGTGGATGCCGAGATCACCCGGTCGGCCTCCTTGGAGCGGTCGACCTGGCGGGGAGTCTCGGCCCGTTCGGCGTCGGACCCGCCGTCGACCACCGCGTGGACCAGTTTGGGGGCAACCTGCATTCCACCATTGGCGATGGCCGCATAGGCCGAGGCGATCTGGAGCGGGGTGGCGGTGATGCCCTGACCGATGGGGATACCCCCGAAGTCGGAGTCATACCAGTCGATGGGATCCTTGACCCGGCCGCGGGTCTGGAGGGGTAGATCGAGCGAGCTGTACTGACCGAACCCGAACCGATCGAGGTAGCCGGCCAGCACATCGGCACCATTGTCGAGCTCACCGATGGAGCGAAGCTCCTCAGCCAACCGGATGGTGCCCACGTTCGAGGAACGGGCGAGGATGTCGGTGACCGTCATCTCCTCGGTCTCGTAGCGGCCGATGTTCTGGTCGGAGTACGGAATCTCGAGGAACCTGTAGACAGGTTCGACGGTCAGCCAACGGTCGGCGGTGGAGAGGCCTTCCTCGATGCTGGCGGCCATGGTCACGGCCTTGAGCACCGATCCGGGCGGGAAGCTGGCGGTGACGGCCAGATTCTGCCCGATGATCTGGGCCTGACCGTCCTCACCCCTACCGACCGACGCCATGGCCAAGATGTCGCCGGTAGCGGGCTCCAAGACCACAGCCACGCCCTGCTCGGCCTGGTAGGTATCGACCTGCTCAACCATGATCTCCTCGACCACATGCTGAATGCGGTGGTCGATGGTGAGCACGAGATCGTGACCGGACCGGGGCTCGACGAGCTCTGCCTCACCACCGGCGATGGTCCAGCCGCCAAGGGTGCCTGTGCCTTCGAAACTGGCATGGCCGCCATTGCCGGTCAGGGTCCGGTCGTAGACCTTTTCGAGCCCGGTGCTGCCCACCGAGTAGTCGTCGGTGCGACCGATCACCGAGCGGGCCAGATCACCCTGCGGGTACTGCCGCTCGGGCTCCTCCTCGAGGAAGATGCCCGTCAGCCGACCTGCGCTCTGCTGCTCGGCCACCAGGGCCGCCTGCTCATCGGTGATGAACCGGGCCACCGTCGAGTAGCGACCCCCGGCGGTGAGGGCCTTCTGGATCTCGAGTTGGCCGGCCTGATCCATGCTCAGAATCTCGGCGAGCAGAACCGCATTACCCAAGGGGTCTTTGACATCGTTGGGATCGGCGACGACAGTGGCCCGGTCCAGAGACAAGGCGAGATCGACACCGTTGCGATCGAGGATCCGGCCCCGCGATCCGGCCAGATCCCATTGGCGGGACCGCTGCTTCTCGCCGTACTCGATGTAGCGGTCGGGCTTGATCGTCTGGAGATCAACGAGCTGACCCACGAGTACGGCGAAGGCGACCAGAAACATGCACAGTAGGGCGATCAGCCGCCGCCGGGCATTGGTCGAGGCCGACGAGCTCACGAACCGTCCCCGGGTGCCTCGTCGGCGTCGCTGGTATCGGTCGACTCGGCCGAGACCTCGGCGGGGGGTGCCTCGGGCGGCGGGCCCAACGGGTCTTCCACGGCGGCGATGTGCACGGGCTGGGCCGACCGGGTCATTCCCATGGCCTCGGCCCGGGCGATGATCTGCTCGGGGGCCGCCAGTTCGGCGACCTGGACCTGGAGCCGGGTTTGTTGACGCTCGGTGTAGTCGATCTGGCGGTTCACGGCGTCGAGATCGGCCTGGCCAGCCACCAGCACCGCGTTGAGGGCGGCGAGGGCGAAGAGCGCGCCCACCACGGTGACCACAATGAGCCCCATGAGCAGGGGTCGTTGGGCCGAACGGACCCGTTCGACGATTCGTAGCTCAGGGCGCCGGCTGGACTCGGTTTCTCTCCGCTCCCGGGAAGCAGGTGCCGCGCTCACGACGCCACCCGTTCGATGACCCGTAGCCGGGCCGAGGTGGCCCGGGGATTGGTGTCGACCTCAGTCTGCGACGGGCTCCGGGTAGCCGGCCGGACCAGGGCGAACGGCGCCTTCTCGACCTCGACCGGCAGTCCTCGAGGCGGGGTCGGGCGATCGCCACCGCTGGCGGTCCGAAACCTCTGCTTCACGATGCGATCCTCACCCGAGTGATAGGTGAGGACCGCGCCCCGACCTCCGCGAGCGAGTCGACCCAGGGCCTGGTCGAGGGTGGGCCCCAGAACCTGGAGCTCCTGGTTGACCTCGATCCGGATGGCCTGGAACGAGCGCTTCGCCGGGTGACCGCCCCGACGGCGGGCCGGGGCGGGAATGGCCGAGCGCACCAGTTCGGCCAGCTCAGCCGTGCTGTGGATGGGCCGGGCCTCGACGACGGCCCGGGCCACCCGGTCCGCGAATCGTTCGTCGCCGTACTGGGTGAGGAGGCGGGCCAGATCGCGCTCGGGATAGCCGTTGACCACATCGCCGGCTGTGGGGCCGGAATCGGGGTCCATGCGCATGTCGAGGGGGCCGTCGTGACGGTACGAGAATCCCCGCCCCCCTTCGTCGAGCTGGGGGGAGCTCACACCGAGGTCGAAGAGGAAGCCCACGATCTCGGCGATGCCGAGCTCGTCGAGAGTGGCGTCGAGGCCGTCGAAACGGGTGCGACGAACCTCGGCCCGATCGCCGAACGATTCGAGTCGAGCACGGGCCGCGCTGACCGCCCGCGGGTCGCGGTCGAGGCCCAGTACCGACAGGTGGGGATGGGCCTGGAGCAGAGCAGCAGAATGACCGGCCCCGCCCACGGTGGCATCGACGACCCAGCCGGCGGGAACCGGGTCCAGGGTCTCGACGATCTCGTCGAGCATCACGGGTAGGTGCGAGAAAGTCGCCGGCGCCCCTACGGGCGCCGGATCACCATTCCCCGTTGGGGGCTTCGATTGTTCAGTGGCCGGGTGGTCAGATCCCGGTCGGCTTGCGCTGGTCATGTCTCCACCGACGGATAGTGGTCGGGGGCAATCGGTCATCGGCAACCCCTCGGTCAGCGGGCGCACGTCGGTTGTCTCTCCGAGATCGTGCTGATGGGAAGCGGGCGGAGTACGGGGCCTTCCATCTGCTGACCGAGAGGTTGCGGATGATCGATCCACGTCCCCTTGGCTGTTGCTGCTCTTGGTGGTGCTGGTTCTCCTAGGCGGTCGCCTCGATACGTTCTTCGGCCCAGCGGTCGCCGGACCAGATCTCTACATGCTTGAAGCGGCCGACGATCAACATGTCCTTGTTGATCCCCGCTGCTTCTCGGAGCCGATCGATGACGAGGATCCGACCTTGACCGTCGGGACGCACGGTGTCGGCCAGGGCAAAGAACAGATCGAGGTCTTTCTCCTCGATCTCACCCTCAGCGGCCTTGCGCACCATGTCCTCGCCCATCTTCTCGAACTCCTCGGGTGCCCAGAGCCCCAGACACCCTTTCCGTTCCACCGTCAGGTAGACGTCGGTCGCGAGTTGGGATCGGAACTTGGCGGGCAGGACCACACGGCCCTTTCCGTCCAATGTGTGCTCGTACTGGCCGACGAACACCCGATGCCCTCGCTTCTCCGTCTTCCCGGCTGACTTCCCGGCTGGTCTTCGTGTGGCACTCGATCACGGGTGGGATTTCTGTGGTCTCGTGCCCCACTTCGTGGCAATCTATGCCACTTCCTCCCACCCGTCAATGCTTTCGCCCCATATTCCCCACCAAGCTCGTGAAACCCATCAGCCACTTCAACAACACGAACTGTAGTCAAACGTAATTAGAAGGAGTTATAGGTTGGGAGGGGAACAGGTCAGGTGAAACCAGTCAGCGGTGCCCCCACCCCCACCCCCCCACCCACCCCCACCCACCCCCCCAACTTTCCGCGCCAGGGCCCAGTTTTCTGCCGCCTGGCGCGGAAAGTTGGGGGGGTGGGGGTGGGCCGCCTACGTTGTGGCTTGGGCCCGCAGGCGCCTCAAGCGGTGATCGGGTCCATGGGGGTGGCGGGGGCCAGGCCGGCGGCCTCGATGATCTCGGCTATCTCGAGGCATTTCATCTCGCCCCACTGGGGACCGTTCACCAGCGCGCCCACCGGCAGGCCGTCGACGACACCTACCGGAACGGCGGCGGAGGGCAACCCGAGAACGTTGGCCGGCATGACCGGGCGAGCGGCCATGAGGGTGCGCTCGGTACCCTCGAACGACTCGGCATCGGCCCCATGACGGAACGGCAACTGGGTCCAGGTTGGGGTCAGAACCACATCCCACTCGGCGTAGAAGGCGGCCCAATCGCGCATGAGGGACTGGCGCTGCATCCACAACGCACCGATGCTCTCGAGGCTGGGCGGGGCATCCATCTCGGTCGCCTGGCGGAGGAACGAGGCCGCATCAGCCGAGACGATCGGCTCGAGCAGGGGCAGGCCCATGACGATGTCGCCGATCACGATCCCCCGCCAGCACTGGACGACCTCCTCGAAGCGCGGGACCTCGACCTCGTCGACCTGGCAACCGGCCGCTTCGAGCGCTCGACCGGCCGCGCGCACCGCCTCGACGATCCGGGGGTCGGTGTCGCCGCCGGGTGGCTCGGCCACGATCGCCACCCGGCGAACGCCCGGCTCGGGAGCCTCGATCGGCATCGGAACGGAGTGCGGGTCGCGGACATGCCATCCCGAGAGGACCTCGAGACCGAGTCGGACGTCGGCGACTGTGCGGGCCATCGGGCCCTGCACGGCGAGGAGCTGGAGGGCGATCGAACCGTCGGGGGCCGGGTAGGTATCGGCGCCCGGCACACGGCCCATTGTGGGCTTGATCGAGGCGATCGAGCAGCAGCTGGCCGGGTTCCGAAGCGATCCGCCGAGATCGTTGCCCAACCCGATGGGCGACATGCCCGAGGCCAGGGCCGATCCTTCACCACCCGACGACCCTCCCGCGGTGTGGTCGGGGTGCCAGGGGTTTCGGGTGAGACCGTGTAGGGCGTTGTCGGTGTGGATCCGTAGGCCCATGTCGGGCAAGTTGGTGCGGGCCAGCGGGACGGCACCGGCCGCCTTCATACGCTCGACCACCGGAGCATCGACCGGAGCGATGGCCGCGGCCAGGGCCTGGAGACCATGGGTGGTGGGGTGACCGGCGAGGTCGATGTTCTCCTTGATGGTGAACGGCACACCCCCCAGCGGCCCGATGGTCTCCCCCGCGGCCACTGCCGCGTCGGCGGTGGCGGCGCCGGCCCGGGCCTCATCAGCCAGCACCTTCACCACCGCGTTCAGCGACCCGTTCACCTCATCGATCCGCTGGAGGTGGGCCTCGATGACTTCGGCCGAGGTCGTTTGCCCCGCCTTGATCATGGAAGCCAGCTCGCCGGCCCCCCGTTGCCACAGTGCGCTCATGGTTCTCCCCCATTGCTCCGCTGCCGAGCTGGGCACAACAGTACCCACGGGAAGGGTCCGGCTTCAGCCGGCGCAGTCGCTGAAGCGGGGGGTGCCCGGTTCGAGATCCACTCAGGCCCCGTTCGCGGCGAAGCTGATGGGGTGGTACCAGCCGGCCAGCATGAAGAGGTCGAGGAGCTGGGCCTCGCTGAAATCCTCTGCCAGCTCTGCAAAGAGTGCGTCGGTCAGGGCGGCCGAGTCGTGGAGCTCGTCGACGGCCCTGATCAGCAGTCGGTCGCGCTGGGTGGTCCAGCACGGATCGTCCGCGCTGCCCTGGGTCAGCGACACGATCTGATCACGGCCCAGAGCGATTCGTTCGGCGAAGAAGGCGACAAGTACGCCCCACTCGTACTCACAACCACAGCGGGTCCGCGGCTCCACCACCGACCGTCCCCTGATGGCTGCACTGGACCTCCTGGGGCGACGATGGTCACTCCGTCTCGTCTGGGAGCTGCGTGATGGCCCCGTGGGGGCCCGGGCCCTCCGCGACCGCTGCGACGGCATGTCGTCGAGCGTGCTCTACCAACGGCAGACCGAGCTCCACCAGGCCCAACTGGTCGAGAAGGAGGCCGTGGGCGCCTACGTCCTGACCACGATCGGCAACGAGCTCATCAGCGCCATCGGCCCCCTCGACACCTGGGCCAAGAGACGGGGCGACAACCGATGAGGTGCGCACTGAGCAATCTGGTGACGGTCCGCCGTGAGGCGGCGACAACTCAGGAGAGGTCGACCCGGCCCACGCCGGTGGCCGACAACTCGCCGTGCTGGTTGTGGGCCTGTTGGGTGATCGTCACCCTGTCGCCGTCAACGGCGGTGACCTGGCCGGTGATGGTGATCGAGTCGCCCACCACGTTGTGATGGCGGATCTGTGATCCGTGCTCGACCAACCGGCCGTGATCGCCCATCCAATCGGTGAGGTGATGGGTCAGCCAGGAACAGCGCTCGGGTCCGTAATCGTAGGCGGCAGGGGTTCCGACCTCGGTGGCGAGATCGGTTTCCCAGTGGACCCGCTCGGGCACGTCGGGGATCCCGGCGGCGTTCGGGATCCCGAGGCCCGGATGCTTGCGGATCTGCTGCCAGGCCAGTCGGTTGGCCCGGATGTACAGACCGCCCCAGCCCTGGGCGTAGGCAATGAACCCGGTGACCGTCATCGGCCCCTTCACCATGACCGGCATCTCGTCGCCCACCGCCACGTGAGCCGCGCTCCGCCGTTCAGCCCCCTGCCGGATCTCGGCCTCGTAGTTCTTCCAGATGGCCTGGATCTCCTCGGCGCTGTACCTGGTGGCCGGCCGGGCCTTGGCGTCGTCGTACTTGGTGCCCAGCTCGCGGGCGGCGTCGCGCTCGGTCCGAAAGCACCACGACTCGCCTTCGCAGAGCAGCTCGTCGGTGGCGGCGTCGAAGAAGTCGACGTGATAGATCTGCTGGATGGCTCGCCCGGCGAAGCGGGTCTCGTGCTCGACCAGGTCGGCCAGGTGGGCGACCGTACGGACCTCGGTGTTGCGCACGATGGGCTGGTGCCAACGGATGTCGGCCCCAGCCCACATGGCGTGGATACCGGGCAGGCCCCCCACGTAGCCCGACAACACACGGTTGAGGGCGAACACGAAGCTGGGTGGGGCAATGATGGTGCCGTAGGGCCCGGCCGCCGCGTACTGGGGATCGCACCACAAGGGGTTGTCGTCGCCGATGCCGTGGGCGTAGTGGCGGATGTTGTCGCGGGTGGCTTCGTAGCACCAGGGTTCGACCGTGTCGACGATCGGGACATCGATCAGTCGACGCAAAGAGTCGAGGGCATCGTCGGTGATGACCGCGAAGCGGCGCTCGTCGGATGGCTGGTCAGGCATCGGCGTCCCCATGCCCACCGAACCTAGCGCCCCGGCCGCACCCGGCGTCGAGGGCGGCCAGCAAGGCGGCCTCGACCTGACCGAGGGGGCGGTCGACGCCCGCGGCCACGCCGTCGAGGTTGATCCGGTGAGCCTGCTCGGCGGCGTCGGGTACCAGAAGGGGCGACAGCTCGTGGGGGGCCCAGTCGAGGAGGGTGGCGGTCTGGAAACGAGCTCCCCGACGGGTCCGGCGCTGTGACACCCCAACCACCTTCCGGCCCCCGACCGTCACCTCGCCGGGACCGAGCCCGGCAAAGCACACCACCGACGAGGCGGGGGTGGAAGCAAGTCCCCCCTCATGGACCTTGCCCGACACGCCGAGCGTGCTCAGCGCCTGGGTCCAGCATCGACCAACCCAGTACATGGCCCGCCCGACGTCTTCGTCCCACAAGGGGTCGTCGGAGGGGACCACCAGATCGATCCAGACCTGCCGGCCCGGGACGAGGTGCACGGCTCCTCCCCCGCTGCGTCGGCGCACGACTTCGACTCCGGCCCCGGCGGCAGCCTCGTCGTCGACGATCGGGTCACGCTGACCCGAGCCCAACACCACGGCCGGTCCGTCGACGCTGAACACCCACGCGGTGCGTACCACCGGGTCGGGGAGGTCGAGGGCGTGGAGCTCACCCGCCGGGCCGGACCGGTGCTCCACCGTCCAACCCCCCACCCACGGGGAATCAGGCACCAGTGACCCGAGGCCAGGCACGCACCCATTCGAGCCAGGCGATCACATCGGCGGGTACCGGGTCTGCATCGGGGTCGCCGTAGGCGGTGGTGAGCCGGAACCGCATGTAGTCGCGGTCGGGCACCGGAAGGAAAGGGGGCCGCCGCCACCAGCCGGGGCCGGCCAACTTGCCCGCCTGGCCGATGGCCGTACGCCACAGATCGGGCCGCTTGGCGACGGAGCAAACAACCGTGGGCGGGATCGGGAGCTTCATCAAGAGGGCAAGCTAGCGCTCGCGTTCATTCCAGGGGCCGGCGTCGGAGCGGGGCTCCTTGGGCAGACCCAGGACCATCTCGCCGATGATGTTGCGCTGGACCTGGCTGGTCCCCGCGTAGATCGTGCCCGCCCGAGCGTTGAGGAACGTACCCACCCACGACGCGCTGTCGTTGGGAGCTCCGGCCGCGTCGGAACCGAACGACGAGGTGGGCCAACGGCCATCGGGGGCCAGCGCGTCGGCGCCGAGGATGTCGACCGAGAGCTCGGTGACGACCCTGTGGTACTCGCTCCAGTAGAGCTTGAAGACCGAGGCGTCGGGGCCGGGACCGTGGCCCTCGAGGAAACGGGTCAGGGTGCGCATACCCAGGAAACGCATGATCTCGACCTTGCTGTGGCACCAGGCCAGGCGTTGCCGGATCGAGGGGTCGTCGGTGCGGCCGTGCTCGCGGGCGAGATCGACCAGCCGGTCGAGCTCGCCCCGGAAGGCAATGGGAGTGGTGGCCGCCGCTTCACCGCGCTCGTAGCCCAGCAGGGTCATGGCCACAGCCCAGCCCCCGTTGACCTCGCCGATGACGTTCTCCTTCGGGCAACGGGCGTCGGTGAAGAAGACCTCGTTGAACTCGGACTCGCCGCTGATCATCTGGATGGGCCGGACCTCGACGCCCGACTGTTCCATCGGCACCAGCAGGAAGGTGATGCCCTTGTGCTTGGCTACATCGGCCTCGGTGCGGGTGAGTACGAAGATCCAATCGGCCAGGTGACCGGCCGAGGTCCAGATCTTCTGGCCGTTGATGACCCACTCGTCGCCATCGAGCTCGGCCTTGCAGCCCAGGTTGGCGAGGTCGGAGCCGGCGTCGGGCTCGCTGTAGCCCTGGCACCAGATGTCGGTGCCATCGATGATGCGGGGCAGGTAGTGGGCCTTCTGTTCCGGGGTGCCCCAGTTGATGATGGTGTTGCCCACCATCTGGATGCTGAACGCATCGTTGGAGCCGCCGGTGGGCACGCCGGCCCGCTGGAACTCCTCGGCCATGATCACCGTCTCGAGCTCGCTGAGACCGCCGCCCCCGTACTCGGCCGGCCACGAGGCAGCCAGCATCCGGTTGTCGGCCAGCACCTTGCGCCACTCGGACGCGAAGGCCGCGGCGGCGTCGGCGTCGAGAGCGCCGATCCCCTGCCAGCCGGGGGGGAGGTTCTCGCTCAGGAAGGACTTGACCTTCTCGCGGTAGGACTCGGCATCAGCGGTGTAGGTCGGCTCCATGAGGCTGATGTTACCGGTCAGTAGCGTCGGACCGTTACTCCACGGTGATCAATCGCCAGGGTGCGCACGGTGCCCCCACCGGCAAGGGCCGCCGCGACCGTGGGGGCCAGTCCGGGATCGACCAGGCCGGCCACTGACGGGCCCGACCCGCTGAGCCACGCGCCCCATGCTCCACCGGCCAGGGCGGCGTCGATCGCTTCTGCCGAATCGGGCAGCCGGGCCAACCGGGTGGGCTGGTGGAGGCGGTCAGAGGTGGCCCGCCGGAGCTCGGTGGGGTCGCCGATGGTCAGGGCCGCGACCAGGAGGGCCACCCCCGCCAGGTTGTACACCGCGTCATCGTGCGAGAGACCCGCCGGAAGGGTGGCTCGCGACTCGTCGGTGGATGTCCCGGTATCGGGAGACCACACGACGACGGCAGCATCGAGGGCCACCGGCAGGGGGATCGACCGCTCGTCGGCGTGCACCACCAGCCCACCCAGAGCGGAGGGGCCGGCATTGTCGCCGTGGCCTTCGAGCTCAACGGCCAGAGCCAGGCCGTCGTCGCGGGCCGTATCCGGTGACCGTCCGGCCTGTACGAGTCCCGCCACCGAGCCAGCCACGCGGGCCGCGCCCGAGAAGCCGAGGCCCCGGGCCGGTGGGATGTCGGTCTCGACCACAACCGGGCCCGAACCGCCGGCCCGGGCGAAGGCGACCGCGGCGGGATGGGCGTCATCTACCGGGTCGCCGTGGGGGCCCACCCTGACTACCAGAGGTAGATCGAGAGCAAGACCGAGAACGTCGAAACCGGGACCGAGGTTGGCGGTGGAGGCTGGGGCCGAAACCTCGATCACCGGATGCCGCCGACATCGAGACCCAAGCCTCGACGCCCGACCGCGGCGGCACCCACCAAGGGCCCGTCGGACCCGAGACCGGCGGGGATGATGCGGGTGCCCCGCGAATGGTCGAGCTGGGCCACCCGATCGATCTCGGCCTGGGCGGCGACGAAGAATGGTTCACCGAAGCCCAGCGCCACCGACCCGGCGACAACCGCGAGCTGGAGGTCGAGGAGATTCGCCAACGAGCCCACCGCCCGGCCGACCATCGTGCCGGTGTACTCGACGATCTCGGGCCCCGCCTCGGCGGCCGGCCGTCCGGACCAGTGCGCGATACCGGTTCCCGAGGCCTCGGACTCGAGCGTGCCCCGCACATGGTGGGGGATCTCGTGCCCGTCGGGAGCGACAACCACATGACCGATGTGGCCGGCGTTGCCATCGTCGCCGTCGAGGAGTCGGCCATCGAGCACGATGCCACCCCCAACCCCGGTCGATACCACCATGGCCACGAAGCTCCCATGGCCACGGGCCGCCCCCAACCAACCCTCACCGAGAGCCAGAGCCTTGGCGTCGTTGTCCACGAAGGCGGGCAGACCGGCGAACTCCTCGAGGCGGGCGCGTAGAGGGAAGTCGCGCCACGCCGGAATGTTGAGGGGGGAGACCGTGCGGCCCCCGGCCGTCATCGGGCCCCCCGATCCACAGCCCACGGCTCCCGGCAGGGCACCACCGGACTCGGCTCGAACGGCCTGTATGAGCTCGGCCAGCACGGCCCACAAGCCCTCGGGACCGGCGTCGTTGATGGTGGCGTCCCGATGGCGGGCCCCCACGGTTCCGTCGGGGGACACAACCCCGACCTCGAGCTTCGTGCCACCCACATCGACCGCGAGAATGTCTGGTTCCATTGGCCGAGAACACTACCGCGTCATGAACGGGTCCGAGGTTGCGTACGCTTGGCAGAACGCGTTTCAACGCACGCGTATCACCCCCCCCAGCACGCGCTCGTATGCGAGGAGACCGACCCAGGTGACAATCCAGGATTCCGTGACCGACCAGGAGACCTTCTCGGGGGCCTTCCAACGGATAGCCGACAATATGGAGCGGGTCATCCAGGGCAAGCGGGATGTCATCGAGCTGACCGTTCTGTGCATGGTGTCCGCCGGCCATCTCCTCATCGAGGACGTACCCGGGGTCGGCAAGACCAGCATCGCCAAGGCGCTGGCCCGTTCGGTCGAGGCCCCGCTCGGACGGGTCCAGTTCACCCCCGACCTCCTCCCCGGTGATGTTCTGGGTGTGTCTGTCTGGAACCGGTCAGACAACAAGTTCGAGTTCCGGCCCGGGCCCATCTTCAACAACATCGTGCTGGCCGATGAGATCAACCGGGCATCACCCAAGACCCAGTCCGCCCTGCTGGAATCGATGGCCGAGGGACAGGTCACCGTCGACGGCAACACCTACCGCCTGCGCCGTCCCTTCATGGTGATCGCCACCCAGAACCCAATCGAGCACGAGGGCACGTTCCCTTTGCCCGAAAGCCAGCTCGACCGCTTCCTCATGCGCATCGAGGTCGGCTACCCGGCCCGCGAGGCCGAGCTCGACATTCTCGACGCCCACGGCGAGGCTGATGTCCTGGCCACGATCGACCCGGTCGTCACCGGCGAGGACGTCGAGCACATGACCGAGATGCTGGCCAGCGTGCACCTGGCTCCAGCCCTCAAGCGGTACGCGGTGTCCATCGCCGAGGCCACCCGCACCCATCCGGCTTTGGCCCTGGGGATGTCACCGCGGGCCACACTGGCCCTCCAGCGGGTGACTCGGGCCCGGGCGGCGGCCGGCGGCCGCGACTATGTGCTCCCCGACGACATCAAGGCACTGGCCAAACCGGTGCTGGCCCACCGATTGCTCGTCAGTCCCGAGGCCCAGCTCCACGGCACCTCCCCCGACGCCGTCCTCGACGACATCCTCCGGGCGGTACCGATTCCGGCCGAGGGGCAGGACTGACGATGCTGCTCACCCGCTCGGGCTGGCTCACCGCCATCCTCGGGGGAGCCGTCATGCTGGCCGGGCGGGTCCTCGGCCAACTCGAATTCCTGCTCCTGGGCGCTGGGATCCTGGGGCTGGTCGTGTTCGCATTCCTCCGGGTCTGGACCACGCGCCTGAAACTGGCGGTGGCGCGCCAGGTCACCCCGTCGCGGGTTCACGCCGGGAGTCCGGCCCGGGTCGATCTCCGAATCCTCAACCAGAGCCGGCGCCCCACTCCGGTCCTACGACTGAACGATGCGGTGTCGGGCACCCGTGGGGCCAACCTCCTGCTCGCTCCTCTGGGCACGGGCGAGCGCACCAAGGTCGCCTACCGCCTCCCCACCGACCGTCGGGGCCGGCTCGCGATCGGACCTCTCCGCATCCGCCTGACCGACCCGTTCGGCCTGGCCTCGATCGACCTCGAGGGCGCAGGGAAGACCGAGATCACCGTATTCCCCAGGGTCGATCGCATTCTCCCCCTGCACCGCACCACCGGCCAGGACCCCCACTCCGACGCCGTCCACGCCAACAGCTTGGGCCGGTCGGGCGACGAGTTCTACGCCCTGCGCCAGTACCAGGTGGGCGACAGCCTCCGTCGGGTGCACTGGCCTTCCACCGCCCGCCACGACGAGCTGATGATCCGCCAGGATGAGCTCCCGTGGCAGGGACGGGTCACGGTCATCCTCGACGTCAACCCTCTGGCCTACGGCTCCAACTCCGAGTCGTTCGAGAAGGCGGTGTCGGCGGCGGCCAGCATCATCGCCGCCGCCATCTCCCGCGGTGACCACGCCCGGTTGGTCACCACCGCCGGCCACGACTTCGCCATGGCCACGACCCGGGGGGAGCTCGACCGCCATCTCGAAGCCCTCGCCCTGGTCGAACAGACCACGGCCACCTCGTTCGAGCATCTCGGCGAGGTGTTGCGGGGCGGCTTCGACGGGGCGCTCGCCGTCCTCACTGCCGGCACCGGTTCCAATATCGATCCCGGTGGCCGCCTGCGGGCCCGCTTCGGCTCGGTCACCACGGTCGTCTTCCCCGGACCCAACGGCACCCTGCCATCGGTGGCCACGCCCGACGTGGTTCCGGTTCCGCCCGGCAGCCCTTTCGACCAGGTGTGGGCCCACTCCCGCCAGGGCAAGTGGCGGGGGGCTGGAGTCTGATGAGAGCCCGTCCGTCCATGTGGGCTTTGGCCAGCGAACTTGCCCTCATGGTCGTCACCGCCATGTCGGCCTGGGGTTTCATCCGCCTGTTTGAGGACGCCACCTTCCTGCCCCCGGTTCTGGCCATGGGGGTGTTGGGTCACGCCGGCGCCATGGGGGCACGCCGCATCGCAGTCCCCGGCTGGCTGGTGGCTCCGGCCGCCACCCTGCTGGCCATCCTCATGGTCACCTGGGGCTGGTATCGCGACACGACCAGCCTGTTGTTCCTGCCCTCGAACGACACTTGGGTCGCCCTGCGCTCCGACGCTGACATCTCGATCGACGCGTTCGCCAACGTCGTGGCGCCGGCCGAACCGTTGACCGGCTTCGTGGTGGCCACCGGGATTGCCGTCTTCGTGGCCGCCCTCTTGGCCGACTGGGCTGCCTACCGCCTGCGAGCCCCGCTCGAAGCCCTCGTTCCCGCCACCGGCCTGTTCGTCTTCGCCTCCCTGCTCGGCTCTGGCGACCACCAGATCAAGACCGCCCTCGCCTTCCTGATCTCGGGCATCGCGTTCATGCTCCTCTACCGGCTCGCCACCGCTGATGCCGGCGCCGTCTGGCTCGCCGCCGAGTCCGACCGTGGCAACCGATCCCTGCTGCGGGCCGGGGCCGGCCTGGCTGCCCTGTCCGTGGGCGCGGCAGCCATGGTGGGGCCCTACCTTCCCGGGGCTGACAATGACGCCCTGGTCAGCCTGCGGGGTGGAGGCGGCGGGGGTGGTAGCCGGGTTGTC
>JAAEMS010000070.1 GCA_024225275.1 Actinomycetes bacterium | reverse complement strand
TCGAGTCCCGTCCTCTCTTCTGTTTTGAAGGTTGCAGCGCGAGCTGCCCTTCGATCCCATGTCGGCTTCCCTGCCCCAGCGTCCATGCTGCAACCACGCAGCACCGCTGGAGGAGTAGCCGACTTGGTGCGTTTTGCACCAATTGGTCGTTGAGAACTGCATAGCGAGCACGAGCATCTTCGTAATATTTTAATTGAAATCCAAGCTACGAAGAGCCAACGGTGGATGCCTAGGCGTCTACTACCGATGAAGGACGTGGGTGACTGCGAAAAGCTACGGGGAGCTGTCGACCAAGCTTCGATCCGTGGATGTCCGAATGGGGAAACCCGGCACCCGTCATGGGGTGTCACTCTCACCTGAACACATAGGGTGGGTAGAGGGAACTGGGTGAACTGAAACATCTAAGTAACCCAAGGAACGGAACGTAACAACGACTCCCTGAGTAGTGGCGAGCGAAAGGGGAACAGCCTAAACCGAGCTGGTGGAATAGCCTGACGGCGTTGCCAGTTCGGGGTTGTGGGACGTGATAGTTGGGGCGTCAGACCCAACACAGAGTTACAAATCTGCTGTCTAGTGGAAGCACACTGGAAAGGTGCGCCATAGAAGGTAATGGCCCTGTACACGAAAGATATGCAGACTCTGATCAATGCTCCCGAGTATCGCCGGACCCGAGAAATCCGGCGTGAATCCGCGAGGACCACCTCGTAAGGCTAAGTATACGTAGACGACCGATAGCGAACTAGTACCGTGAGGGAAAGGTGAAAAGTACCCCGGGAGGGGAGTGAAATAGTACCTGAAACCGTTGGTTTACAATCAGTCAAAGCGTCGTCAGGACTTGTCCTGGCCGCGATGGCGTGCCTTTTGAAGAATGAGCCAACGAGTTATGGTGTGTGGCAAGGTTAACCCGTGAGGGGAAGCCGGAGCGAAAGCGAGTCCGAATAGGGCGTTCAGTCGCATGCTGTAGACCCGAAGCCGAGTGATCTATCCATGGGCAGTGGGAAGCGGGGGTAAGACCCCGTGGACGCGCGAACCGACCTAGGTTGAAAACTGGGCGGATGACCTGTGGATAGGGGTGAAAGGCCAAGCAAACTCGGTGATAGCTGGTTCTCCGCGAAATGCATTTAGGTGCAGCGTTGCGTGTTCATCCGTGGAGGTAGAGCACTGGATGGGTTAGGGGGCCTACAAGCTTACCGACCCCAACCAAACTCCGAATGCCACGGATCCAGAGCGCAGCAGTGAGACCATGGGGGATGAGCTTCATGGTCGAGAGGGAAACAGCCCAGAACGCCGGCTAAGGCCCCTAATTCCAGACTAAGTGGTAAACGATGTGAGATTGCAAAGACAGCCAGGAGGTTGGCTTAGAAGCAGCCACCCTTGAAAGAGTGCGTAACAGCTCACTGGTCGAGTGGTCTTGCGCGGACAATGTAACGGGGCTCAAGTCTGGAGCCGAAGCCGCGTGTCCGTTCTAATGAACGGGCGGTAGCGGAGCGTCGATCTTGGAGCGAAGCGGCGGTGGAAACCGTCGTGGACCGAGGTCGAGTGAGAATGTTGGCATGAGTAGCGAGAGAGGGGTGAGAAACCCCTCCGCCGAAAGCCCAAGGGTTCCTGGGGAAGGCTAATCCTCCCAGGGTAAGTCGGGAGCTAAGGCGAGGCCGAAAGGCGTAGTCGATGCACAACCGGTTGATATTCCGGTACCACCGTGTCCGCGCCAATTCCAAGTCATTGTTGCTAAGGGGCTGTCTTTCCCATTACGGGATAGTACGAACCGACCCACTCTGAGGAGGAAAGCAACGAGGGGACGCAGGAGGGTAAGTGATCCCAGGCGATGGTAGTCCTGGGGTAAGCGTGTAGGGAGAGGTCCAGGTAAATCCGGCCCTCATTCATCCTGAGACGCGATGCCGAACGACATACTGTGAAGTCACTGATCCCATGCTGCCAAGAAAAGCCTCTAGCTAGTTGACACGGTGCCCGTACCCCAAACCAACTCAGGTGGGCAGGTAGAGAATACCAAGGCGATTGGGAGAACTGTGGTTAAGGAACTCGGCAAATTGCATCCGTAACTTCGGGAGAAGGATGACCTCATTAGGGTGATGGACTTCGCGTCCGGAGCTCGAAGAGGTGTCACAAAATTGAGGAAAGCGACTGTTTACTAAAAACACAGCAGCGTGCTAAGCCGTAAGGCGCTGTATACGCTGTGACGCCTGCCCGGTGCCGGAAGGTTACGGGGAACGGTTAGCTCTTCGGAGCGAAGCTGTGAACCTAAGCCCCGGTAAACGGCGGCCGTAACTATAACGGTCCTAAGGTAGCGAAATTCCTTGTCGGGTAAGTTCCGACCTGCACGAATGGCGTAACGACTTTCCTACTGTCTCAACCACAGACCCAGCGAAATTGAAGTACGAGTAAAGATGCTCGTTAGCTGCAGAAGGACGGAAAGACCCCGTGCACCTTTACTACAGCTTGATATTGGTGTTTGGTCTATGTTGTGTAGGATAGGTGGGAGACTTGGAAGCATTGGCGCTAGTCAGTGTGGAGTCATCCTTGAAATACCACCCTGCATATATTGAACATCTAACCTAGGTCCGTTATCCGGATCGGGGACAGTGTCAGGTGGGTAGTTTGACTGGGGCGGTCGCCTCCCAAAGAGTAACGGAGGCGCCCAAAGGTTCCCTCAGCCTGGTTGGCAATCAGGCGTCGAGTGCAATGGCACAAGGGAGCTTGACTGTGAGACTGACTAGTCGAGCAGGGACGAAAGTCGGGCATAGTGATCCGGCGGTAGCGTGTGGAAGCGCCGTCGCTCAACGGATAAAAGGTACGCCGGGGATAACAGGCTCATCTTCCCCAAGAGTCCATATCGACGGGAAGGTTTGGCACCTCGATGTCGGCTCATCGCATCCTGGGGCTGAAGCAGGTCCCAAGGGTTGGGCTGTTCGCCCATTAAAGCGGTACGCGAGCTGGGTTTAGAACGTCGTGAGACAGTTCGGTCCCTATCCTCTGCAGCCGGAAGAGATTTGAGGAAAGCTGTCCCTAGTACGAGAGGACCGGGACGGACGCAGCTCTCGTGTGCCAGTTGTTCCGCCAGGAGCATGGCTGGTTAGCGACCTGCGGAAGGGATAACCGCTGAAAGCATCTAAGTGGGAAGCCTTTTCCAAGATGAGATCTCTCACCGGGTTAACCGGGTAAGGCCCGTGGAAGACCACCACGTTGATAGGCCGGAAGTGTAAGCACAGCAATGTGTTCAGCTGACCGGTACTAATCGGCCGAGGGCTTGGTTTCTTACGAACGCTCGTGCTCGCTATGGATTTCTCAACGGCCAGACCAATAGGTCTACGTTGACAAAGATCGCAGACCTCCTTCGGGGGGTCGCAAAAGGTTTCGGTGGCGATAGCGGTAGGGTCACACCCGTACCCATTCCGAACACGGAAGTTAAGCCTGCCAGCGCCGATGGTACTTGGGTGGAGACGCCCCGGGAGAGTAGGACGCCGCCGGATTTCTCATTGGAGAGCCCCTGGCCTTCGGGTCAGGGGTTCTCTGCGTTTTGCCCCGAGAGGCCCGATAGGCTCTGGCCCTCATGGCCGAACGTTCAAAACCCTCCGGTGGCCGCTCCGGCTCGGGCGGCAAGTCGGGCCCGCGGCGCTCCGGAACAGGAGGCAAACGGTCTGGTTCTGGCGGTTCCGGCTCCCGGTCCGGCCCCAAGCCCGGTGGTTCACGATCCTCCGGTGGTGGCTCAGGCAACAGCCGGGGCCGCTCCGGTGACTCCCGGCGCTCGAGCAGTGAGCCCGCCGATCGCTACGAGTTCGACGTTGACCGGCGCGACTGGGGTGGCGTAGCCCGCCGGGGTGCCGGCCGAGTCAAAGAAGGCTGGACCGACGAGGGCCACGAGAAACAGCCCTACGAGGAGAAACCCCGCCAAGATTCGGGCGAGGAGATCTGGATCGACGAGGGCCCGGTGCGCAAGCGGGCCTCCGATGCTGTGAAGCGCGGCCGCCGCCGTCCGGTTGAACTGAAGGCTCCGCCCGAGGCCCACGGAGAGCTGGTGGAGGCCACCGGCAAGGTGAGGGGCAAGCGACTCCACACCCGCCTGGGCGAGGCCGCCACCGCCTTCGCCAACGAGCGCTATCCCGAGGCCCGAAGGATCCTGAAGCCCCTCGCCGACGAAGCCCCTTCGGTGGCTGCGGTACGTGAGCTCCATGGCCTCACCCTCTACCGACTGGGTCGGTGGGCCGCGGCCATCAAGGAGCTCGACGCCTTCTACGAGCTGACCGGCTCCACTGAGCAGTATCCGGTGCTGGCCGACTGCCACCGAGCCCTACGCCACTGGGGTGAGGTCGAGAGGCTGTGGGCCGAGCTGGGCGAGGCGTCTCCGGGGGCCGAGCTCACCACCGAGGGTCGTATCGTCTCTGCTGGCGCTCTGGCCGACCAGGGCAAGTTGTCCGAGGCCATCACCCGGCTGGGCAAGGGCTATCGGTTCCCGAAGCGTCCCGGTGAGCATCATCTCCGCCGGGCCTACGCCCTGGCTGACCTGCACGAGCGGGCCGGTGATGTGGCCCGGGCCCGCCAGCTCTTCGCCCAGGTTCTGGCCGCCGACTCTTCGTTCGCCGACACAGCGGAACGGATCGATGCCCTGGGTTGATGCCCGAGGCCCTCAGGTGGGAATTCCGTCCGCTGAAGCGGACGGCTAGCCTCGCCGACACCACCTGTTTGGGTGGTGCCGCCAAACCCAAGAGGTGTGAAGTGTTCCGGGCCATGCTCCTGACCAAGGACGACGACGGGCTATCGAGCGAGCTGACCGAGCTCGACGAAGAGCAACTCCCCGAGGGTGATGTGACCGTCGCGGTCGAGTACTCGACCATCAACTACAAGGACGGATTGGCACTCGGGGGGAACCCCGGTGTGGTTCGCGACTACCCCATGGTTCCCGGCGTCGATCTCGCCGGAGTGGTCGAGGCCAGCGATTCGCAGGACTGGAGTGTCGGCGACCGGGTCGTGCTCAACGGTTGGCGGGTAGGGGAGTCGCACTGGGGTGGCCTGGCCGAGAAGGCCCGGGTCAAGTCGGAGTGGCTGGTTCCTCTGCCGGAGGCATTCACCACCCAGCAAGCCATGACCATTGGTACCGCCGGCTATACGGCCATGTTGGCGGTACTGGCGCTGGAGGACCACGGACACACCCCCGAGTCCGGATCCACGGTTGTCACCGGGTCGGCGGGTGGGGTGGGCAGCGTCTCGGTCGCAGTGCTGTCGGCTCTGGGCCACAACGTGGTTGCCTCGACGGGCCGCCCCGAGGAGTCCGACTATCTGACGGCCCTGGGGGCCTCGGAGGTCATTGCCCGCTCCGAGCTCGAGGGGGCGGCCCGACCTCTGGGCAAGCCCCGCTGGGCTGGGGGCATCGACAGTGTGGGCAGCGAAACGCTGGCCAATGTCCTTTCGTGCACCGACTACGGCGGCGTGGTGGCTGCCTGTGGTTTGGCCGGGGGTATGGATCTCCCCAGCTCGGTGGCACCGTTCATCCTGCGCGGGGTCACCCTGGTGGGTATCGAGTCGGTCGAGGCGCCGCATGAGCGGCGGATCCGGGCGTGGGACCGGTTGGCCACCGATCTCGACGTCTCGAAGCTCGAGTCGATGCAAGAGGTCGTGGGCCTCAGCGACGTGTCGCGGGTGGGCGAGGACATCCTGGCCGGCAAGGTCCGCGGCCGAGTGGTAGTCGACCTGTCCGCCTGAGCGGGGTTGTCCGAGTTGGCCTGGGACCTGGGCGGTCTGAGGTGAGTCGGCGAGAACAGTTTCACAGCCCTTGTCTGATCTGGCCAGACGGCACCTCCCCCCGGGCCTGGGTGTGTTCCCCCCCACCCGCGACAGGGTCGCGGGACCAATTTCGGGGCGGCCTGATCCGGATGGGTGTGAACTGAAGGTCGTTCTCGCCGGTGATTGCCGGCTCTCGGGCTCAGAACCACCAAGAAGTCGCCGACGGGAACGACCACACCGGGCCTCGCTGGTTCTACGCTGGGACAGGAACGGCATCCTGTGTGGCCGGCTCACCGAGGGCCGGCGTGTTCCGTTCGAGCCGAGGAGAGTAATGGCTGATACCGAGAAGTTGCTGGGCGATCAGGCGGAGTCCCTGTTGACCCATGTGTCGACAGGCGTTCCCAAGGAGACCCTCCACCTGCCTGGCCCCGATTTCGTCGACCAGGTCTACGCCCAGACCGACCGTTCGCCGCAGGTGCTGCGCAACCTCCAGAGCCTGTTCGACCATGGTCGCCTCGCAGGCAGCGGGTATGTCTCGATCCTCCCGGTCGACCAGGGAATCGAGCACACCGCGGCCGCGTCGTTCGCTCCCAACCCGTCCTACTTCGACCCGGCCAACATCGTCGAGCTCGCCCTCGAGGGGGGCTGTAACGCGGTGGCCTCCACCTTCGGGGTTCTCGCCGCGGTGTCGCGCAAGTACGCCCACCGCATCCCGTTCATCGTGAAGCTCAACCACAACGAGCTCCTCACCTACCCCAACACCTTCGACCAGATCATGTTCGGCTCGGTCGAGCAGGCCTTCGACCTCGGCGCCGCCGGGGTGGGTGCCACCATCTACTTCGGCGCCCCCGAGAGCAACCGCCAGATCCAGGAAGTGGCCAAGGCCTTCCACCGGGCCCACGAGCTCGGCATGTTCACCGTGCTGTGGTGCTACCTCCGGAACAGTGACTTCAAGGTCGACGGCGTCGACCATCACGTCTCGGCCGACGTCACCGCCCAGGCCAACCATCTCGGCGTCACCATCGAGGCCGACATCATCAAGCAGAAGCTGCCCGAGGTGAACGGTGGCTTCAACGCCCTCGAGGACTTCGGCAAGACCCACGCTCTCGTGTACGACGAGCTCACCACCGATCATCCCATCGACCTCTGCCGGTGGCAGGTGGCGAACTGCTACATGGGACGCATGGGATTGATCAACTCCGGTGGTGCCTCTTCCGGCGAGAGTGACCTGGCCGAGGCTGTGACCACCGCGGTCATCAACAAGCGGGCTGGAGGTACCGGCCTGATCAGTGGCCGCAAGGCCTTCCAGCGGCCCATGCCTGAAGGGGCGGCCCTGCTCCATGCCATCCAAGACGTCTACCTCGACGAGAACGTCACCATCGCCTGAGCCCGCCTGCCCGGTGCCACACACTCGGCAACCGGCCCGCTAGGCTCCGCTCCCGGTGATCGACACCGCAATGACGCGCCCAACCGATCCTCTGTTCCTCGTGGACAGCGGGCCCCCAACGACCGGCGGGGAGTTTCGCTTTCCCGGCCATCGGACGGTCCGCCACACCCGTTCTTCCCATCTCGGGACCCGACGCATTCATCCCTCCGGCCAGGATGATCGCGACGACAAAACCCGTCAGGCCGCCAGGGGGTGGCAGTGACCGACACCGCCGACCGATCCACCGCAGCCCAGAGCATCGACCGGGTCGTCATCCGGCTCGCCGGAGACTCCGGCGACGGTATGCAGCTGACCGGTGATCGTTTCACCAGTGCCAGTGCCGTGTTCGGGAACGACCTGGCCACGCTGCCGGACTTCCCGTCCGAGATCCGGGCTCCGGCTGGAACCGTGGCCGGGGTGTCCGCCTTCCAGATCCATATCTCGGATCACGACATCCACACGCCGGGCGATGCGCCCAACGTGTTGGTGGCGATGAACCCGGCGGCCCTGCTCAGCGAGCTCCACCGGCTCGAGAAACACGGCACCGTGATCTTGAACAGCGATGCCTTCGACGAGCGTTCCCTGGCCAAGGCCGGTTTCGAGGCCGACCCCCGGGGCACCGACACGCTGGCCGACTACAAGGTGATCGAGGTGCCGATGACCAGCCTCACCAAAGAGGCGGTTGTCGAACTGGACGTGAAGGCCCGCGACGCCGAGCGGTCGAAGAACTTCTTCGCGCTGGGCATCATCTCGTGGCTCTACAGTCGCCCCGTCGAGCCCACTCTCGAGTGGATCGACGAGAAGTTCGGGAAGAACGAGCTGGTACGGCTCTCGAACCTCTATGCGTTCAACGCCGGCCATGCCTTTGGTGAGACCGCAGAGCTGTTCGACCACCCCTATCAGGTGGGCCCGGCCGAACAGGAGCCCGGCACCTACCGCAGCGTCAACGGTGCCACCGCTGTTGCCTGGGGCATGGTCGCGTCGGGTCAGCTGGCCAAGCTGCCGGTGTTCCTGGGTTCGTACCCCATCACGCCGGCCACCGACATCCTCCATGAGCTGTCGATCCACAAGAACTTCGGGGTCCGTACCCTCCAGGTCGAGGACGAGATCGCCGGTATCGGTGCGGCCCTCGGCGCCGCTTTCGGTGGTCACCTGGCTTACACCACCACCTCCGGACCGGGTGTCGCCCTCAAGGGCGAGACCATCGGCCTGGCCGTGAGTCTCGAGCTGCCCCTGGTCATCGTCGATATCCAGCGTGGTGGCCCCTCGACCGGTCTTCCCACCAAGACCGAGCAGTCCGACCTTCTGATGGCCATGTTCGGTCGTCATGGAGAGTCACCCATTCCGGTTGTGGCGGCCTACAGCCCCTCGAACTGTTTCCATGCCGCCATCGAGGCCTCCCGTCTCGCGCTCAAGTACCGCACCCCGGTCATCTTGTTGAGCGACGGCTATCTGGCCAACGGCACCGAGCCGTGGCTGATCCCCGAGGTCGACTCGCTGCCCGACATCAGCACCGAGTTCGCGATGGGCCCAAACCACACCGATGACGACGACAATCCGGTGTTCTGGCCCTACAAACGCGATCCCGAGACGCTGGCCCGAGCGTGGGCCATTCCGGGCACCGACGGCCTCATGCACCGGGTCGGCGGTATCGAGAAAGAGGACGGCAGCGGCAACATCTCCTACGACGCCGACAACCATGGTCTCATGGTCGATCTCCGGGCCGAGAAGATCGATGGCATCGTCAACGACATCCCCGACGCCCTGTACACGGGCGGTGACAACCCCGACGTCCTGGTCGTGGGCTGGGGCTCAACCTACGGAGCCATCACCAGCGCCGCCGAGCGTGCTCGGGCCGAAGGCAAGAGCGTCGGCCATCTGCACCTGACCCACCTGAACCCGATCCCGGCGAATGTCGGTGAGCACCTGAAGGCGGCCAAGCGAGTGCTCGTGACCGAGATGAACAAGGGTCAGCTTGCGATGATCCTGCGGGCCAAGTACCTGGTCGATTGCCAGCCATTCAACAAGGTCAAGGGTCAGCCGTTCACGGCGGCCGAGATCGAGACCGCCATCGATCAGGCGCTCCAGGGCTGAGGGAGAGGAACCAACAATGACTGACGTGCAGACCACCCCAAAGGACTGGGCCAGCGACCAGGAGGTCCGCTGGTGCCCGGGTTGTGGTGACTACAGCATCCTGACCGCCCTCCGCCAGATGATGCCTGAGGTGGGTACGAGGCGGGAAGACACCGTATTCATCTCCGGCATCGGCTGCGCCGCCCGCTTCCCCTACTACATGAACACCTACGGGATGCACTCGATCCACGGCCGGGCCCCGGCCATCGCCACCGGCCTCGCTGTGGCTCGCCCCGACCTCGACGTCTGGGTCGTCGGCGGCGACGGCGACATGCTGTCGATTGGTGGCAACCACCTGATCCACGCCCTGCGCCGCAACGTGAACCTCACGATCCTGTTGTTCAACAACCAGATCTACGGGCTCACCAAAGGCCAGTACTCACCCACCTCGGAGGTGGGCAAGGTCACCAAGTCGTCGCCGGCCGGATCGCTCGATCAGCCGTTCAACCCGATCTCGGTCGCTCTGGGCGCCGAAGCCACGTTTGTGGCCCGCACCCACGACATGGACCGCAAGCACATGCAGGAGACCTTCCAGCGGGCTCACGACCACAAGGGAGCCGCTCTGGTCGAGATCTTCCAGAACTGCAATGTGTTCAACGACGGGGCCTTCGAGACCATCACGAAGAAGGGCAACCGCGATTCCATGCTCATCCCGCTCGTGCACGGCGAGCCGATCCGTTTCGGCGCCGACAACGAGAAGGGGGTGACCATGCGCAACGGTCCGGCCGAGGTCGTGAACGTAGCCGACGTGGGCGAGGATGCGATCGTCGTACACGACGAGGCCAACCCCGATCCGTCGGTGGCCTTCGCTCTGTCGCGGTTGGCTCACAGCGTCGACGTGCCCAACCCGGTGGGCGTGTTCCGCGCCATCCAGCGGGCCGAGTACGCCGAGTCGGCCGCCCAGCAATTGGCCGCTGCCCAGGAAGAGCGTGGTTCCGGCGACCTCGAGGCCCTGCTCCACTCAGGTTCCACTTGGCAGGTCTGAGGGCGAGCTTGCGAGCGTCGTTCGCTGCGCTCGAATCCCGCAGGCTTGAATAGGGAACCGATGACTGATCCTGTGGTTCTCGACCTCGATGGGGTGGTGTGGCTCGCGGAGTCACCCATTCCCGGGTCCTCCGACGCGGTGGCCCGGTTGCGGGCCGCAGGTCGGCGGGTGGTGTTCGTCACCAACAACTCGTCGGCGCTGGTGGGAGATCAGGAGGCGAAGCTGGCCTCGTTCGGCATTCCGGCCGAGGGTGACGTGGTCACCTCGGCGATGGCCGCCGCCACCCTCGTCGAGCCGGGCGAGCGGGTGATCTGCTGCTCCGGTCCCGGCGTGGTCGAGGCCGTGCGCGCCCGGGGCGCCGAGGTCGTCGTCGACGGCCCCGCCGACGTGGTGGTGGTGGGCTTCCACACTGACTTCCACTACGACGGTCTGCGGCGAGCTGCGGTGGCGGTCATGAACGGAGCCCGCCTGGTGGCCACCAACCATGACCCCACCTATCCCACACCCGACGGTCCCATCCCCGGTGGTGGCAGCATTGTGGCGGCGGTGGCCACCGCCTCTGGCATCGAGCCTCGGTTTGCGGGAAAGCCCCAGGAGCCGGTGGCGGTCCTCGTGCGCCAGCTGGTGGGCGATCAGGGCCTGGTGGTGGGCGATCGCCCCGACTCCGATGGTGAGTTCGCCCGCACCCTGGGCTTCGACTTCGGGCTCGTGCTGTCAGGGGTGACCGCCCAAGCCGATCTCCCGATGACGCCGGAACCGGTCCTGGTGGCCCCCGACCTGGCCGCCCTGGTTGACCAGATCCTGGGGTCAGACCCCTAGATCCCGATCTCTGAACTCACCGGCCTTCGGGACGGTGGTGGCGGATGGGACGGGCGTTTCGGGCGATCTCAGGCCACTTCGAGAACGGTGGTCCTGCCGAGAAGCCACCGTCGACCACATGGGCCTGGCCGGTGATCCACTGGCTCTCATCGCTGGCCAGGAACAGGGCCATGGCGGCGATGTCGGCCGGCTCACCCATCCGTCCCAATACATGGGAGCGGGCCAGTGAAGAGTCGCGCATCTTGTCGAGTTGCTCTTCGCCGGCGTCGGGGCGTCCGTAGGCCAGGGGAGTGGCGACAAACCCGGGGCAGATGGCGTTGACCCGGATGCCCGACTCGCCCAGCTCGAGAGCCACTGATCTGGTGAGGGCAATGACCGCCGCTTTGGCCGTCGAGTACAGGTGGGGGGCGTATCCGGCCTGGAGGCCGGCCACCGAGGCGGTGGAGATGATGCTGCCCGATCCTTGCTCGGTCATCACCGGCGCCGCGTGCTTGCAGCCCAGAAACACGCTCTTGACGAGGACATCCATGGTCAGGTCGTAGTCCTCGACCGAGGTCGAGGCGATGGGTCCCAGGGCGCCCCCGAATCCGGCATTGTTGAATAGGCAGTCCAGCCGGCCCCACCGGTCGGTGGCCTCGAGCACCATGGCGGCGATATCGGACTCCTGGCTCACGTCGGTAGGCAAGAAGGCGGCAGCGTCGCCCAGCTCGTCGGCCAGCGTGGTCCCTTGTTCGGTGTCCATGTCGGCGATGAGGATCTTGGCCCCCTCGTCGATGAAGCGGCGTACGGTGCCCTCACCGATGCCGCTGGCACCGCCGGTGATGACGGCCACCTTGTCGTCGAGCCATCCCATGTGGTCCCCCTGGTGCTGTGAGCGGTGGTGGGTCGGCTCCGATCCTGCCCTACCGGGGATGCTGGCGCACTAGTGCCAGTGGCGATCGCCGAAGCGGGGGGCCTCGACGCCCCGGTGGGGATGGGGGTACGGGCCGGTTCCGGCGCCGCCGGTGGGATCCCATCCGGGCTGCTGGTATTCGGGGGTGAATACGCCGCGGCGGGCCGACCGGCTGGCCCTCACGAGCAACCCGATGGCCACGCCGAACATGAAACCACCCACATGGGCCACCCAGGCCACACTGGAGTCGGGGGCGGTGAAGAACTGGAAGATGAACCAGCCGGTCAGGTACCAGCGGGCGCGGATGTCGAAGATGAACACTGCGACGAGGGTGCGGATGGGGGCGTCGGGGAACCACACCAGGTAGGCGCCCATGATCGCAGCGATCGCCCCCGAGGCCCCTACGAGGGGCACGGTGCTGTCGGGCTGGGCGGCCACGTGGGCCAGGGTCGCGGCGATTCCACCGCCCAGGTAGAAGAGGGCGAATCGGGCGTGCCCGAGGTGGTCCTCGATGTTGTTGCCGAAGATCCACAGGAAGAGCATGTTGCCGCCCAGGTGGAGCAAGCCGCCGTGGAGGAAGATCGACACCACCATCGCCAACCACACCTGTTTGTCGGGGAAGAACGGGGGAGTGGTGGCCGGATCGATGTTGCAGCCCTCGTCGATCGAGTCGTTGAAGGCGGCGATCTCATCGACCTCCAGGGGGCGCCCCTCCTGGATCTCGCAGGGGATGGCGGCGTACTCGAGGCTGAATCGCAGTTGGGAGTCGATCTGGACCGCCCCGGCGGGGGTGCTGATGATCTCGGTGCCGCGGGCCGCCTGGGGGCCGAACCAGACGAGGACACAAGCCACGATGATGCCTACGGTGAGGACCGGTGTCCGGGTCGTGGGGTTCTCATCCTTGAGGGGCAGCACCTCTGGCACCCTACTCGTCTGCCCTTGGCTGCATGTGACCGGATTCACAAGTGCTAACTATTGCAAGCAGTTGCTCGCGGTCATATCCTGACCTCATGCAGAACGCCCTCCTCTCCCGCACCGCCGAGACTTCCCGGACCGTCCAGGCCTGGGCCAGCCGCTTGGTCGACCAGGTTCCCGTCCTTTCCGAGTTGCCCGATCTCCCTGACCTGGCCGAGGCCACCGCCGAGCAGCGGGAAAAGGTCGAGGCCCTCGCCCAACGCTTGCGTTCCGAGACCGAGCAGCTGATCAACGAGTTCCAGGGTCGGCTTCCCGCCACCCGGGCTGAGGTCGCCGATCTCGAGGCCCGCCTGGTCAAGGCCGAGAAGGCTGTGAAGAAGCCGGCCGCCAAGAAGGCCAGCACCGCGGCCAGGAAGGCCAGTACCCCGGCCAAGAAGGCCAGTACCGCCTGATCCGCCCACCGGGCGGCGAAACACCCCAGATCTGCTCGCTTCCACCCCCCTGGAAGCTGGAGCGGTTGAACGAGGTACGAGCCCAGCTCGTACCTCGTTCGCTTTTTGGTCCCCGTCTGGCAGGCTGTTGCGGTCTGGCCCCCCCGAGCAGGTGAGGAATATCGGATGCGTCGTTGTCTCGATGCCGAGCTGGTGCGGCGGGGGCTGGCCTCCAGTCGCGAAAAGGCCGAGGAGTTGATCGTCGCCGGTCGCGTCACCGTCTCGGGAGCCCCGGCGGCCAAGGCCACCCGCCTCGTCGAGGCTGGTGAGGCGGTCGAGGTCCAGGGTCCCCCCGCCCCCTTCGTGGGGCGGGGCGGAGAGAAGCTCGAGGGGGCCCTCGACCAGTTTGCCGTCGACGCCGCCGACCGGGTGGCCCTCGATGCCGGCTCGTCCACCGGCGGCTTCACCGACTGCCTCCTACAACGAGGGGCCACCCGGGTGCACGCCATCGACGTGGGTCGGAACCAGCTCCACGAACGGCTGCGCGACGACGAGCGGGTGCACTCGATGGAACGGACCGACATCCGCACCGTCACCGCCGACGATCTGGGCGGACCCGTTGATCTGACCGTCACCGATGTCTCATTCATCTCCCTGTTGAGCGTCGCCGACAGCCTCGTGGCCCTGACTCGTGAGGGGGGCGATCTCGTCCTGCTGGTCAAGCCCCAATTCGAGGTGGGGCGGGAAGCGGCGGCCAAGGGAAAGGGCATCATCGCTGACCCCGAGCTGTGGGCTGAGGCCCTTCGGAAGGTCGCGGATGGGCTGAATCGCCGCGGAGTCGCCATCATGGAGGGCATGGTGTCTCCGATTCGGGGGGCGGGCGGCAACGTCGAGTTCCTCATCCATGGCCGCATCGACGGCTCGGGCGTGTCCCACATCAATGTCGATCAGCTGGTCGCGTCCGTCGAGGAGAGCAAGGTGTGAGCAAGGTCTCCCTGGTCATTCATCCCGAGCGGCCCGAAGTGGTCACCCTCGCCCGCGAGCTGGTGACCCACCTCCTCGACAAGGGTCACGAGCCCCTGCTGGGGGCCGACGACGCCGATCTGGTCGGTCACACCGAGCTGGCCGTCGAGACCTCCGAGTTGGCCCAGGCCGACCTGGCCCTCAGCCTGGGTGGTGACGGCACCATGCTGCGCACTGTGGGCCTGGTGGCTCACGGTGGCGTCCCCGTGCTGGGGATCAATGCCGGGCAGCTCGGCTACCTGACCGAGGTCGAGCCGTCGGGCATGATCGACGCCCTGGACCGCGCCCTGGCCGGGGACACGACCCTCGAGTCCCGCATGCTCATCGAGTGCCAGGTGCGGAGTGCATCTGGTGACCTGGGCGGACACACCGACCTCGCCCTGAACGACGTGGTGGTCGAGAAGATATCCAGCACCATTCGGGTGGCGGTGTCGATCGACGGGAACTTCTTCACCAACTACGCCACCGACGGTCTGATCGCGGCCACCCCCACTGGGTCAACCGCCTACGCGTTCTCGGCCCGGGGCCCCATCATCGACCCCGGTCATCGGGCCCTCTTGGTCACCCCGGTGTCGCCCCACATGCTGTTCGACCGATCCCTGGTGATGGGGCCCGAGACCCGCCTGTCGCTCGAGATCCTGGGGCCCCGGCCTGCGGCCCTCTGGGTGGACGGCCGGCAGTTGGGTGTCCTCGGGCCCGGAGACTCCATCGAATGTACGGCGGCGGGCGTCGACGCCCGGTTCGTGAGCTTCAACGGCCGCGACTTCCACCAGATCCTGAAGACCAAGTTCGGCCTCGAAGACCGGTAGAGCGGGCCCTCGGGCCCGGGGCCCTCGTCACCATCCGAGTTGCTCGCTACGCTCACAAAACCGCGCCGCGCTACCGGGGGGCCACCACCCGGGTAGTTGCCCACTGGTGGAACGCCGAAGTGAGGCGGGACGAAACATGCTGCTCGAGCTCTGCATAACCGATCTGGGGGTCATCTCCGAGGTTTCCCTGCTGCTGGAACCGGGGATGACCGCGCTCACCGGCGAAACCGGGGCGGGCAAGACCATGGTGGTCGAGGCCATCGACCTGTTGGTGGGGGGTCGGGCCGACAGCGGCATCGTACGGCCCGGGGCCGACGAAGCCCGGGTCGAGGGCCGCCTGGTCGACAACGACGGCACTGAGATGGTGCTCACCCGGGTGATCCCCCGCCAGGGCCGTAGCCGGGCCTACCTCGACGGCCGACCCACCATTGCCGCCACCCTGGCCGAGATCGGTCACCGCCTCATCGACCTCCACGGCCAGCACGACCACCAGTCCCTCCTGGCGGCCGCCGTGCAACGGGAGTCACTCGACCGGTTCGGAGACATCGACCTCGACCCCTACCGCCAGGCCCGCGACCGGGTGGTCCAAGTCGAGGCGGCGCTGGCCGTGCTGGGCGGCGACGACCGCGAGCGGGCCCAGGCCATCGACCTGCACCGGTTCCAGGTCGATGAGCTCGATCGGGCCGGTCTCGTTGACCCGGACGAAGACGCCGCCCTCGAGGTCGAAGAGGACCTGCTGGCCGACGGGGTGGCCCACCAGGAAGCGGTCGAGGGCACCCGGGTGGTCTTGGCCGACGACGGGGGAATGGCCGACCGGCTGGCCGAGGCCATCGGCCTACTGGCTGACCGGGCTCCGTTCAGCGCCACCCACGATCGTCTGGTGGGGCTCCAGGCCGAGCTCGACGATCTGATCCACGACCTTCGGTCAACCAGCGAGGGCATCGAGCCCGACCCCCAGCGCCTCGACCAGGTCCGGGAGCGCCGCCGGCTCATCCACGAGCTCCAGCGCAAGTACGGCGACACCCTGGCCGAGGTCATGGAGTTCGCCGACCGGACCCGGGCCCGGCTGGCCGAGCTGGAGAGCCACGACGAACGCGCCGCCCGATTGGACGCTGACCTGGTCGAGGCCCGCGACGCCCTACTGGTCGAGGCCGGGCGTCTCCGCAAGGCCCGTCAAGCGGTGGCCCCCGATCTGGCTGCCGCGGCCCAGGCCCACCTGCCCGAGCTCGCCATGCCCCACGCCCAGCTCGAGATCGACATCGATGGTCCGGCCGGCGATGAGGTCACGTTCCTCTTTGCCGCCAACCCGGGTTCAGCACCGGCCCCGCTCAGCAAGGTGGCGTCGGGCGGCGAACTGGCCCGCACCATGCTGGCCCTACGTCGGGTGCTCAATCAGGGTCCACCGATCCTCGTGTTCGACGAGGTCGACGCAGGCATCGGGGGTGAGGCCGCCCACACGGTGGGTCGAGCCCTCAGCGGAGTGGCGGCCGCCCATCAAGTCCTGGTGGTCACCCATCTGCCCCAGGTGGCGGCCTTCGCCGACGCCCACGTGGTGGTGGTCAAGGAGTCCGATGGCGAGAGCACGACCTCCACCGCGGTGAGGCTGGCCGAGTCCGATCGGGTCACTGAGCTTTCTCGAATGCTGTCGGGCTCGCCAGACAGTACGGTGGCCCGCGATCACGCCGAGGAGCTCCTCGCCACCGCGGCCACCGAGAGGAGCAGCTGAATGGGCCCTGAACATCTCTCGAGTCGAGCCCGATCGGCCCAGAGCTCGGCCATCCGAGACCTCCTGCGGCACGCCCGCCGCCCCGACGTGATCTCGTTGGCCGGGGGTATCCCCGATCCGGCCCTGTTCCCCATCGCCGAGATGCAGGCTGCTTTCGCCGCCACACTGGCCGAGAGCGGTCCCGACGCCCTCCAGTACGGGCTCACCGAAGGGCTCACCGAGCTCCGCCAGTGGATCTCGGCCCGCTCCGAGCATCGTGACGGCACCCCCGCATCGCCCGACCGCATGGTGGTCACCACTGGCTCTCAGCAGGGCCTCGACCTCCTGGGGCGGGTCCTGATCGATCCTGGTGACGCCATCGTCGTCGAGGACCCCGCCTATATCGGCGCCCTCCAGTCGCTGCGGGGCCATGAACCCACCCTGGTCGGGATTCCTCTCGACGCCGACGGTATGGACACCGCCGAGCTCGAGCGTCGACTCGAGGCCGGGTTGCGGCCCGTGCTGTGTTACCTGAACCCCACCTTCCAGAACCCCACGGGTGCCACCCTCAGCCTCGAACGGCGTCAGCACCTTGTCGGGCTGGCCCGCCGGTTCGACTTCCTGATTCTCGAGGACGATCCCTACGGCGAGCTCCGCTATGACGGCCAGGGTCTGCCCTCGATGGCGTCTCTCGACGTCGCCGGCGATGACGGTGTCGTGGTGCGGCTGCGCTCCCTGTCGAAGGTCTTGGCTCCGGGCCTTCGGGTGGGCTGGACGGTAGGTCCCGGCTGGCTCATCGATGCCCTGATCATCGCCAAGCAGGCCGTCGACCTTCACACCTCGACTCTCAGCCAGCATGTGGCGTACCAGGTCGTGGCCCAGACCGGGTTCCTGGCCAACCACGTCGAGCGTCTCCAGGCCAGCTACCGGCCCCGGCGCGATGCCCTGCTCGCCGGCCTCGAGCAGAACTTCGGTGACCGAATCCAGGTCAACCAGCCGGTCGGAGGCATGTTCGTTTGGGGCCGGTTCGTGGACCCCGTCGACACCACCGATCTCCTATCGGTGGCCCTCGACCAGGGCGTGGCCTTCGTGCCCGGTGATGCCTTCGCCGTCGAGACCCCGGCCCGCGACCAGATCCGGCTGTCGTTCGCCACCGAGGCGCCCGACCGGCTCATCGAGGCCACCTCTCGGCTGGCGGCGGCAGTCGAGACGGCCAGCCAGTAGGGCCTGGCCGGGTGGTAGCCACCGAATCCGAGCCCCACTCGCCGTCCGGCGGCCTGACCGTCGAGCTCACCACCGAAACACGGCCTGAGCCCGACCTCGCTTCGCCGTCGGGCCCACTCGCCGGCCGCGGGGGACTCGAGAAGGTTCCGGCCCGGGCGTGGCGGGCACTGGCGGTGGCCTCGCTCGGCACGGTCGTGGTGGGCTGGAACTCCACCGCCACCAACATCGCCTTCCGCGACATCGCCGATTCGTTCCCCGCGTCGAGCGCCACCACCGTTTCGTGGGTGGCCTCTGGCTACCTCATTGGTACGGCCGCCTTCCTTCCACTGGGCGGACGGCTGGCCGACCGCCTGGGTCGGCGGCGCATATTCCTGTCCGGACTCGCCCTGTTCGCGGTGTCGGCCATCCTGTCGGCCCTTGCTCCCACCGTGCTGATACTCATCGCCGCCCGCGGACTCCAGGCCCTGGCTGGCGGCATGGTGTTGCCCGCCTCGCTGGCCCTCGTCCTCCCCGGCTTCCCTGAGAGCCGGCGGTCGAGCGCCATTGGCCTCTGGTCAGCGGCGGGGCCCCTGTCGGCCGCGTTCGCTCCTGGATTGTCGGCCTGGTTGCTCAGCGTCACCGATTGGCGCTGGGTGTACGCCATCAGTACGCCCATCGCCCTGGTCATGTTCGTGGCCGGATTGCTGATTCTCGAGGAGCTCGAACCCGAGCCGGGCCACCATCGCCTCGACCTGTTGGGCGCCGCCCTCGGTACGGCCGGCATCGGTCTGGTCGTGCTGGCCATCAGCCAGGGGAGCGACTGGGGGTACGCCTCGCCGTGGACGATTCTGGCCGCTCTCGAGGGGGTGGCGGCGTTGGGTGGTTTCCTGGCCATGTCGCTCCACCATCCTGAGCCCCTCCTGAACGTCCGCCTGTTCCGTCTCCGGGGGGTCTGGGTGGCCAATGCGGCCAACTTCTTCATCAGCTTCGTGTCCCTGCCCATCTGGCTGGTCTGGCCCCTCTACCTCGGTTGGGTGTGGGACTACAGCAACCAAGCGGTGGGTCTGGGGCTCACTGCTGGCCCGGTCTGCGCCGGCATATCGACGGTGCTGTTCAGCCGACTCAGCGACCGCATCGGTCCCCGGCCGTTCATTCGCCTCGGGCCGCTCTTCATGATGATCTCGGTGATGTGGTGCTTCCTGAGACTCGATGCCACCCCCAACTACTGGGCCGAATTCGCCCCCTCGCTTGGTTTGTTCGGCCTGGGTTGGGGTATGTGCATCCCCCAGCTCAACAGCATGGCGGTGGCCGAGGTGGAGCAACGGTTCTGGGGTGAGACCAACGCCACGTTCAACACCCTGCGCTACGCCGGGGCCGCGGTTGGTACCGCGGGGGCCATCGCCATCCTCGGCTCCGAGGACCGACCCGACCTGCTCGAGGCCTTCGACCGCTCCTTCCTGTTCTTCGCGGTCTCGATCCTGATCTCAGCGGTCCTGGTGTGGATCCCGGTGCGAGCCCGGTCTTCGCCGGATGGCTAACGTCCGCCTGTCAACTCATCGCACAACAGGAGAGGCCTCATGATCGGACGTCCGCGACCAGCGGTGACCGGCCTGCCCGCATACCGGCCCGGCAAGTCGGCGGCCCAGGCCGCCAGTGAGCAGGGACTGGCCGAGGCCATCAAGCTGGCATCCAACGAGACGCCGTGGGGGCCGCTGCCGTCCATACAGGAGGCCATCGCCCGGGCCGCGGCCGGCGGCAATCGCTACGCCGACCACCGATGCAGCGAACTCCGGGCCCGGCTGGCCGACCGAGTGGGAGTGACCGCCGAGAACGTCACCGTGGGCAACGGATCGGTGGGTCTGCTCCAGCAGATCTACCTGAGCTACGTGGAGCGCGGGGCCGAGGTCGTCTACCCCTGGCGGTCCTTCGAGGTGTACCCGATCTACACCCAACTCGTGGGCGGGATCGAGGTCACCACCCCACTGGTCGATGAGGCCTTCGACCTCGACGCGGTGGCCGCGGCGGTGACCGAGCGGACCAGTCTCATGGTGCTGGCCAACCCCAACAACCCGACGGGTACCGCGGTGTCGATCGATCAGGTGGCTGATCTCCTCGACCGGGTCCCCGATGACATCATCGTGGTCCTCGACGAGGCCTACCGCGAGTTCATGAGCGACGACCTGGGTGAGCCCATTGGTGCGGGTCTGTTGGAGGCCCATCCGAATCTAGTGATCACCCGAACATTCTCGAAGGCCCACGGTCTGGCCGGTTTTCGGGTGGGCTACGCGGTGGGGCATCCCGAAGTGGTTGAGCTGGTCGACCGGACCCTGGTGCCTTTCGCGGTCAATCAGGTGGCCCAGGCCGCGGCTCTGGCGGCACTCGAACCGGCCGCCGAGGCCGAGCTTCGCGAGCGGGTCGAGGTGATCGTCGGCCAGCGTGATCGCCTGATTTCCGAGCTGGGCCGGTTGGGACTCGAGGTCCCCGATTCGCAGGCCAACTTCGTGTGGATCCCGTCCGGAGGGCGCACCCTGGAGCTGACCCGGTCACTGGAGCAGCGCGGTCTGGTCACCCGCCCCTTCGAGGGGGAGGGCCTGCGCATAACGGCCAGCACTCCCTCTGAGACGGACCGGGTGATCGAGGCTCTGGAGGAGATTCTGTGAATTCAAATCACATCGATGTTGGTTGGCCTTCGAAGGCGCTATCGTGAGATCCCGTCAATGACGGGCTGAGGAGCAGGCGTGACGAAGCACATCTTCGTGACTGGTGGAGTGGTCAGTGGGTTGGGGAAGGGGCTGACTGCCTCCTCCCTTGGGAGACTTCTGAAGGCCCGGGGGCTCCGGGTCACCCTTCAGAAGCTCGACCCCTACCTCAACGTCGATCCGGGAACCATGAACCCGTTCGAACACGGTGAGGTGTTCGTCACCGACGACGGCGGCGAGACCGATCTCGATCTCGGGCACTACGAGCGGTTCATCGACGAGAACCTCACCAAGGACTCCAACGCCACCACCGGCATCATCTACTCGTCGGTCCTCGCGGCTGAGCGGAGGGGTGACTATCTGGGCAAGACCGTGCAGGTCATCCCTCACGTCACCGACGAGATCAAGCGCCGCATCAGCAGCCTGGCCCGGCCCGACATCGACGTGGTCATCACCGAGGTGGGCGGCACGGTGGGCGACATCGAGATCCTCCCCTTCCTCGAGGCCATCCGGCAGTTTCGTCTCGACGCCGGCCGCAGCAATGTCTGTTACGTGCACGTCACCCTGGTTCCGTTCATTGGGCCGTCGAGCGAGCAGAAGACCAAGCCCACCCAGCACTCGGTCACCGAGCTGCGCAGCCGGGGTATCCAGCCCGACGCCATCGTGTGTCGCAGCGACGACCCGCTCAGCACCGATCTCAAGGGCAAGATCTCCAACCTCTGCGACGTCCCCATCGGCGCGGTCTGTAACGCCGCCGATGCCGAGAGCCTCTACGAGATCCCCCTCGTCCTCCACGACGAAGGCCTCGACACGGTGGTTTGCGAACAGCTCCGCATCGAAACCGGGGAGCCAGAGCTCACGTCGTGGCGGGCCCTGGTCGACCGAGCCAAGACCCCCAGCAAGTCGGTGCGGGTCGGTGTGGTCGGCAAATACGTGGCCCTGCCAGACGCCTACCTCTCAGTGGTCGAGGCCCTCAACCACTCGGGCATCCACCACAGCGCCGATGTCGAGATCGCGTGGATTCAGGCCGAGGACGTCGAGGGCCTGCTCGTGGCCGACAAGCTCCGCGATCTCGACGGCATCGTGATCCCCGGCGGCTTCGGCGAGCGGGGCTTCGAGGGCAAGGTAGCCACGGCCGAATACGCCCGTGAGCACCGAATCCCCTGTCTGGGGCTGTGCCTTGGCCTCCAGGCCATGACCATCGAGTACGCCCGCAATGTGCTGAATCTCACCGACGCCAACTCCAGCGAGTTCGACACCGCCGACCGGCGCACCCCATATCCGGTCATCGACCTCATGGATTCCCAGCGCGACGTCACCAACATGGGCGGCACCATGCGCCTTGGGGCCTACCCGGCCGTGCTCGAAGCCGGATCCCAGGTTGCCCAGATCTACGACGCCGAGGTCGTCACCGAACGGCATCGCCACCGGTGGGAGTTCAACCCCCGGTTCCGCAGCCAGTTCGAGGAGTCAGGCTTGCGGTGTTCGGGCACCTCACCCGATGGCAACCTGGTCGAGTTCATCGAGCTTCCCTCGCACCCCTTTTGGGTGGCCACCCAGGCCCACCCAGAGCTCAAGAGCCGACCCGAGCGTCCCGCCCCTCTGTTCCGTGAGTTCCTGGGGGCATCGCTGGCCCGGGCCGAAGGGCGCAGCCCCCACCTGTTCGAGCCCGACGCCGAACCGGTCGTTGCCCGGTGAGTGTCGGTCCGCCGCCCAAGCTGACCAGCCCCCACTTCCGTCCCGTCGACGAAGAGATCCTCTACGAGGGCTACATCATCTCGTTGGCCAAGGCCACCATGCAGGGGCCCAACGGTGACACCTTCGACCGCGATGTGGTCCGCCATCCGGGAGCCGTCTCGGTCGTTCCGCTCATCAGCGACGAGGTGGTTCTGGTCCGCCAGTACCGGGCCGCCCTCGACGCTGACTTGCTCGAAATCCCGGCCGGGAAGCTCGATGTGGCGGGTGAGGATCTCGGCGTAGCCGCCCAGCGCGAGCTGGGCGAGGAGGTCGGCTTCCGTGCCGGTCACCTCGACCTGCTGGCGCGGTTCCACAATTCGGCCGGTTTCTGCGATGAGCTGTCCTATGTGTTCCTCGGCACCGACCTCACCGAGGTCCCCCTGAACAATCAGGGCATCGAGGAGGAGCTGATGACGATCGAGCGGGTCAAGCTCGACCAGGTGCCGGCGCTGATCGCTTCCGGTGAGCTCACCGACGCCAAGACCATCATCGGGCTCTCCCTCACCCTGCAACGACTCGGTTCGGGCCGATAGCGGGCAGTCCAGTGCCGGCACCCACGAGCCTGCCGCCCGAAACGGGTGAGCTGTCGGCTGAGATGCTCGAGTACCTCAGCTGGCTGGTGGTCGAGCGGGGTCGGTCGGCCAAGACCATCGAGGCCTACCGTCGCGATCTGCGCCGCTATCAGGCCTTCCTGGGTGACTCGCCGCTCTGGTCGGTGGGGGAGACCGATCTCCAGGCCTACGTCGCCCACCTGCGCAGCACCGGCCTTGCTTCGTCGACGGTGGCCCGGGCCCTCGTTCCGGTGCGGGCCCTCCACCGCTATCTGGCCATCGAGCACGGCGACCCTGACCCTGGAGCCAGCGTGGAGGCGCCTCGGGTGCCGAAGGGGTTGCCCAAGGCCCTTACCGAAGAGCAGGTCACCAGCCTGCTCGAGGCTGTCGAGGGCGATGACATCGTGGCCCGCCGCGATCGGGCCATTCTCGAGCTGTTGTACGGGACCGGCCTGCGGATTTCTGAGCTCACCGGCCTGGGCCTCGAGGACCTCGATCTGCACGGCGGCCTGCTGCGGGCCTTCGGGAAAGGGGCCAAGGAACGCATCGTGCCGGTGGGGCGATTGGCCGAGCAGGCCATGAGGCACTGGCTCGACCCCGACGTCCGGGGCGAGGTGCTGAGCCGGGGTAAGGGTGACGATGATGCCCGCCGAGCGGTGTTCCTGAACCAGCGCGGAGGCCGGCTGACCCGTCAGGGTGCGTGGGGGGTCGTCAAGAAGCACGGGGTCACCGCCGGACTCAGCGAGGTGCTCAGTCCCCACGTTCTACGCCATTCGTGCGCCACCCACATGCTCGAACACGGGGCCGATGTGCGCACGGTGCAGGAGCTTCTGGGTCACGCCTCGATCAGCACCACCCAGATCTACACCAGGGTCTCCACCAGCCTGCTGGTCGACACGTACCAGCGGGCCCACCCCCGCGCCGGGGTGCAGGCGTCGTGAGCGGGCCCCTCCACCTGGCCAAGCGGTTCTTCGTCTCACTCCGGCCCGGTCCACCGTCCGCCCCCGACGAGACCTGGGCCAAGGGTCAGCTCCTTGCCGGCGAGGTCGAGCTCTGGGCGTCGATGCCCAACCCCGACCGGCGCCACGCCGTCGGGGTGGCTCACGGGGTGGTCGACCTGCTGGCCGACCAGGCCACCCGGCCGGTGGTGGCCGCAGCCCTGCTCCACGATGTCGGCAAGACGGCCGACGGGCTGTGCACCCCGGGTCGGGTCGTGGCCACCCTGCTGTGGGCGGTGGTGCCCGATCATCGGGCCGCGGCGTGGGCCGAACGGCCGGGGTGGCGGGGCGTGATGGGCCGCTACCACCTTCACCCCGTCATCGGTGCCGAGCTGCTCAGGGCGGCCGGCTCCGACCCGCTCACCTCCGACTGGGCCGCCCAACACCACCAGCCCGAATCGACCTGGACCCTCCCGGCCGACGTGGCCCGGGCCCTCCAAGGGGCCGATGACGACTGACTCGACCCCTCGCGGGGGTCTAGGAGGTTGGGGCGGGTGTTTCGGCGTCTCGTAGGTCAATGACCTCGGCCAGACCGAGACGGTGATAGGCAGCCGCGGCCTCACCCCGGGTGGTTACGCCGAGCTTGGCCAGCAGGTTCGAGATGTGGGTGCCCACCGTGCGGGGACTCACGAAGAGCCGTTCGCCGATGCCCTTGTTGGTCAGGCCTTCGGCGAGCAATGACATGACCTCGACCTCTCGGGTCGTGAGGCGGTGGGGGAGCTCCGCCGGGTCCGCGGTGGGGGCCGGAGCCTTACCCGGGGCCTGGGCTTCGCCCGTCGTGGCGGTGAGCTGGCCGAGTACCCACACCATTCCGTTCTCGGTGGCCAACTTGTGCAGGGCCTGGGCTTGGGCCTGGACTTCCTCTGGGTCCACATCGGTGGCCACCAGATCCTCGATGAGCAGGAGTCGGGCCTGGGCCGACTCGTGCAGGGCTCCCGACTCCTCCAACATGGCAACGGCGCGATGGCCGGCGTCGCGGTCGAGGTTCCCGTTGATGGCCCCCAACTCCAGTCCCATCAGGGCTCGCATGGCCTCGTTGGCGAGGCCCTCACCGTCGAAATCATCGGCTAGTTGGGTGACCTGGAGGATCAGTTCATCGAGGTCGGGCCGGCCCGCGGTCCGGCAGGCCCGAACGATCCTCAGCTTCTCGATGATGGACTCGCGGGTGAACATGACGTTGTCCTCGACGAGTTGGAGCTCGAGGGCTTCGTCGACTAGTTCGAGGGCTTCGTCGAGCTGGCCTCGTCGGCGGGCCAGCTCGGCCTGTAGCCGTGATTGGAACCCGGTCTCCTGGGCGGACTGGTACCGGCCGGCGACCTCGGTGGCCTCGTCGAGGAAGGTCTGGGCTTGGTCGAGATCGTCGACGGCCAGAGCATGGAGAGCCGAGGCCTGGACCACGGTGAGACGTCGCAGGTCGTCGAGTTCGCTCCCCAGGAGAATCTCCTGCAGGGGACCGGCTTCGTGGACCCGGCCAGCCTCGACCAGGCTGAGGAAGAGGTCGAGCCGGAACTCCGATTGCCAACGAGGCCCGCAGTGGAGTTCGGCGTAGCCGAGGCCCTGCCGGCTGGCCTCGATGCAGGCCTCGGTGCGGCCGGCCCGGAAGGCGACGATGAGCATCTCGGTGCGGAACGTGTTGGCAACCTGGGAAACCAGCTTGTGTTCGAGCGCCATTTTCCGAGCGGTGCGGGCCAGGGCAACTCCCGCGTCGAGGTCCAGGGTGACGCCGGTGGCCAGGGCCTTGGTGGTGGTGGCCTCGATCAGCACCACCAATGGCCCCTGGGACTTCGCGATCGCGATGGCCCGTTCGGCGGCTTCGAGGGCAGGGTGGATTTGCCCATTGGCCAGCGCCTGCTTGGAGATGCGGTGATGGATCTGGGCCGCCTCGGGCGACACCTCGTCGCCCACCAGCAGTTTGGCTTCGTCCAGGAGCCGGGCCGTTTCGGGCGGGTTGCCGAGATGCCACTGGATGGGTGCCATGCGGGCCAGGAGTAGGGCCCGTTGGCTCGCCGGCAGCTCACGAGCCCACCCGGCCAGGGCCTCCCTGATGGCTTCGACGGCCTCGGCGCCCCGGTAACAGCTGGCCAGCCAGTCGACCGCCTGGGCGAGGAGCTGGTCGCGGGACATACCCGTTCGTTCTTCGGGGTTGCTGGCCCCAGGCCAGGCCCAGAGGGCCTGGCGGGACATGTCCGCTGCTGCCGCGTAGGCGGCGACGGCGGCGGCCGAGGTGGCTGCCCGGATGGCCGCGGTGAGGCTGCGGTCGGGGTCCTGGGCGGCGGCCCAGTGGAGAGCGAGACTGGTCAGATCACTCAGCGACTCGCCCCGGCTGGGGTCGTCGACGATGGCCTCGGCGGCCCGCCGGTGCAGCTCTTCGGCCTCGAAGGGCAGGACGTCACTGAGAATGGCCTCGCGTAGCAGGGCGTGGCCGAAGGTGATGGCACTCCCTTCGATGGTCAGGATCGAGGTGTCGAACAGGGCTCGCTGGAGGGGGCCGACCTCGAGATCGGGCAGCATGGCGCTGAGCAGGCGGTGATCGGCCCCGCCTCCCACGACGGCCAGGGCCCGGAGGAGCTCTCGCTCGTCGTCGGTCAGGCGGGAGACGCGGCTCGACAGGAACTCGATGAGCGATACCGGCAGTTCGAGGCTGCCGTCGCGGCGGGCCACGAGGAGCTCGTGGGCGAAATACGGGTTGCCGCGGGTGCGTTCGACGAGTTCGTCCACCAGGTCGGGATCGGGCGTCCCGCCGAGAACCTGGCCGGCCTGGGTCTCGAGCTCGTCGCGGGACAGACCCTCGAGCTCCATGCTGTGCACATTGGGTAGGCGGCGGCTCTCGGCCATCCAGGTGCGTACCGGGTGATTGCGGTCGGTGGCACCGAAGCGTTCGGTGACGACCAGCAGAACCCGGGCCCGGCCCAGGGTGTGGACCAGTGAGGTCAAGAGGTCTCGGGTGGCTGCGTCGGACCAGTGGATGTCTTCGATCCTGATAGCCAGCGGACGTTTGAGGGCCGAGGCGTGGAGGGTGGCCGCTATGGCCCCGAACAGGCGGTCGACGTCCCCGTCGAGGGAGGCGACCTCGTTGATTTCATCGGCCAGCTCCGGCAGCAGTGCCGCCAGATCACGGCGATGGTGGCCCACCAGCTCGTCGATGTCCTCCAGGTCGGACAGTAGTACCGATCGGAGGATGCTGATCACGGGTCCGAACGGCATGGTGCGGTCGGCGTAGTCGATGCATCGGCCGATATGCCCCGACCAGCCCGATTCGGTCAGCTGGTGAAGGAAGCCGGAGGTCAGCGTGGTCTTGCCGATGCCCGCTTCACCGGAGACCAGAACCATTTGGACACCGTGTTCCACCGCGAGGTCGGCGACGGCGCGCAGATGATCGAACTCGGGTTGGCGGCCAATGAGGACCGGTACGGGGCCGGCTTCGCCGCTTTCGACGCCCCTGCTCACGCTTGTCATTCTGGCCTGACCTGGGCGATCCCGGCCAGCAGCCCGACCGCGGCGACCGCGAGAGCGGCTCCGGCCGCCACCTCGGGAGAGGTGGCGTCGGAGATGAGCCCGCCGGCCAAGGAACCCAGACTCAAGCCCAGGAAGACACCGGTTTGGAGGATCGAGAAGATGGCCACCCGGTTCTCATCGGGCAGCCGCCGGCCGACGACGACGTTGGTCATGGTCGTGAAGCTGAACACCACTCCGACCAGCGCGAACGCAAGGAAGGCCAGAACACCGCCTACTCCCGCGAACAAGAGAGCCGAACTGCCGGCTGCGGCGATTCCTCCCAGGATGAGGCCACGGCGTAGCAGGGTGGTGTCATCACCCGAGGTCCGCATGAGGGTGACCGCAACCAGAGTGGCGGCCGGCGTGATCGCGCTGAGCAGGCCGATGGTCTGGTCGTTGAAGGCGGCGACGAACTTGCCGTAGACGGCAGCCTGGCTCTCGACCGACATGGCGGCGGCGACGCTCATGACGGTTGCGTAGAAACCGATGGCGGAGATCCGGTCGGTGCGCAGGAAGCCCAGGCCGGCGCTGATGCTGGCCCCCACCCGGCTGGGGGCCTCCTGCACGCCGGGCTGCGATACCAGGATGAGCAATAGTGCTGAGATCAGAAAGGTGAACCCGTTGAGGTTCAGGGTGGCTTCGGCTCCCACCAGCCCCACGATCACTCCGCCCAGGGCGTAGCCCGCCAGCGACGAGGACTGATTGGCGACCTGGGTGATCTGGATGGCCTCGGAGTAGTGGCTTTTCGGCACGATCTCGGTGACGAACGCCGACTTGGTGGCCTCGAACACCGGGTCGGCCAGGGCCGCGAGGCCCACAAGCACGAGGAGAGGAATGGTGGGCGGGTTCCAGGTGCCGATGACGATGAAGGCGATTCCTCGAAAGCTGTCGCAGGTGATCAGCACGATTCGTCGGCCGAAGCGGGTGGAGAAGGCGGTGAGGGCTTGGCCTATCCCCAGCCAGGGGGCCAGAAACAGCATGCCGACGACGCCAACCATGAGGGCGGTTCCGCCCCGCTCGAGGACGAGCAGGGCGAGGGCGAGGCGAGCAGACCAGTCGCCGAGCTGGGAAACGATGCCCGCGGTCCAGATGAGGCGGAAGTCGCGGCCTGCTGGCAGCCTCACCACACCTACGCTCCCTCCACTCTCCTCGCCGAACGTCACCAGCGGGGACCTGCGGACCGTAGCAGCCACAACTGACCACGCCTAGCGGTTGTGCGATTGCTATGAGTGAAAGGCAGGGGGTGGTCAGGTCATCTACGTCACGCGTATACGTCATCTGACCGATCCGCTGGGGCCCGATCTGTCGGATGGTGATCTCAGAATGAGGCACGGCCCCCGCCCCAACCGGGCAAGGGCCACAAGAATGGGAAGGGAGTGGGTCATCATGGTCAAGGGCGCTACCTGGGGCTGATTCAGTCAGTTCAACTCAATAAACCAAACGGAGCCGCTCCAATCGGGCGGCTCCGTTGGTGGTTTTGGACCCAGGCTCAACGAGCAGTGAGCCCGATGCTCTGCCGGGCCCGGGCCAGCACGGGGTGGGCCATGGAACGGGCCTTGTCGGCCCCCACCTCCAGGAGGCGGGCGGTCTCGCCCGGGTCGGTGGCCAACTCGGTGAAGCGGGCCTGGATGGGCCTGAGCATCTCGATGACCGCCTCAGCGGTGTCGGCCTTGAGGGGGCCATACTGGCTGTACCCCTCGGCGACCTCTTCGGGCTCGCGGCCGGTGGCTGCCCCCAGGATCGACAGAAGGTTCGACACGCCGGGCTTGCCGGCGATATCGAACCGGACCTCGGAGTCGGTGTCGGTGACGGCCCGCTTGATCTTCTTCTCGATGGAGTCGAGATCGTCGAGCAACATGATGCAGCCCGCCGACGTGTCGTCGGACTTGGACATCTTGTTGGTGGGTTCCTGGAGGTCCATGACCCGGGCACCGGCCCGGGGAATAGCAGCTTCGGGAACCACGAAGGTGTCGCCGTACCGGCTGTTGAAGCGGATGGCCACATCACGGGTGAGCTCCAGGTGCTGGCGCTGGTCGTCACCCACCGGAACCCGCTCGGCGTCGTAGAGCAGGATGTCGGCCGCCATGAGGGCCGGGTAGGTGAACAGGCCGGCCGAAACGAACTCGGACCCTTCGGACTTGTCCTTGAACTGGGTCATGCGACGGAGCTCGCCGAAGCTGGCGGTGCATTCCATCAGCCAGGCCAGCTCGGCGTGGGCCGGCACATGGCTCTGCACGAACAAGGTGCAGAGCTCGGAATCGAGCCCGATTGCCATGAGGAGATGGGCCAGCTCGATGGTGGCGGCCCGAAGCTCAGCCGGATCCTGGGGCACGGTGAGGGCGTGGAGGTCGACCACGCAGTAGACGGCGTCGTGGGCGTACTGATCCTCGACCCAGTTCCGCAGCGCCCCGAGCAGGTTGCCGAGGTGGACCCCGCCGGTGGGCTTGATGCCCGAGAAGACCCGGGCCTGCGCTGTGGAAGTAGACGACATGGTGACCGAGGCTACGAGGTAGGTCTCGACGCCCCCAACCCATTTGGCCATCTGGACCAGGCTTCGCCGCGGCCGGGCTACAGACTCTAGGATGCCGGCGGTGGGCTATCAGGTACAGACCGAGGTGTTCGAGGGGCCCTTCGACCTCCTCCTCCATCTCATTCTCAAGGACGAGGTCGACCTCTACGAGGTTTCCCTGTCGACCATCATCGACGCCTACCTGGCCGAGCTCGACAGGATGGACGACTTCGACCTCGAGCTGGGTACCGAGTTCCTGCTGATCGCCGCCACCCTGGTCGAGCTCAAGACCCGGCGGCTCCTCCCCGGCCACGGCGACGGAGACCTCGACGACGAGTTGGCCCTGTGGGGCGAACGCGACCTCCTCCTGGCCAAGCTGCTCGAGTGCAAGACCTTCAAGGACGCCGCCGTCGTCCTGGAGCGGATGGCGGTCGTCGCGGCCCGTACGTCGCCTCGCACGGCGGGCCTCGAGGAGCACTTCCTCGATCTGGCCCCCGACCTACTGGTTGGCGTCACCCCCACCGATATCCGGTCCGCCTACCTGAAAGCGGTGGCTCCCAAGCCCACCCCCGCCTTCGACCTCGACCATGTGGCCCCCATTCGGATCAGCGTGGCCGATGCCGTCGAGGAGCTCATCGACGAGCTGCCCCGGGTGGGCCGCATCAGCTTCCGGCGGCTCACTGACGCGCTGGTCGACCGGCTCGAGATCGTGGTCCGCTTCCTGGCCGTGCTCGAGCTGTTCAAACAGGGACTGGTCGACGTCCACCAGCCCGCCACCTTCGGCGAGCTCACCATCCAATGGTTGGGCGGCAACGCCGCTGACCTCGGATCCATCGATGTGTACGACGGCTGAGCCGTCCCACCCTCTGACCCGGCGGAGCCCTCTTCACATGCCCATTCATTCCCATCGGCCCAGCCCCAAGCGACCAGGCTCGAACCGGCGCCAAGTCCTGCGCCCCGGCTCCAGTCCCCGGGCCGAGCGGGCAATGACGGGGCCGGCCGTTGGCCCCGCGCCGGCGGAGCCCGTGGTTGGGGACACCCCGCTCGACGCGACCCTTCCCGACGAGATCGTCGGCGATCATCCCGCGGGCGATCTACCGGTAGCCCTCGAGCTGGTGAGGGCTGTCGAAGCCATGGTGATGGTGGCCGACAGCCCCCTCGAGCCCCATCTGATCGGTGAGCTGCTCGAGCTGCCGCCGGATATCATCGAGGAGATCTGTGCCTGCCTGGCTCACTCCTACGAGGAAGAGAACCGGGGATTCCGTCTGGCCCGGGTGGCCGGCGGGTATCGGTTCGAGAGCCATCCCGACCTGGCCCCGTGGGTCGAGCGCTATGTCCTGGTGGGACAGGTGGCCCGGCTCTCGGCCGCGGCCTTGGAGACGCTGGCCATCATCGCCTACAAGCAGCCCATCTCCCGGGCCCAGATGTCGGCCATCCGGGGTGTCTCGGTCGACGGTGTGGTGCGCACCCTGACCCAGCGGGGCTACATCGACGAGGTGGCTCGCGACCCCGGCCCCGGGCAGGCGGTGCTCTACGGCACCACGTCGGAGTTCCTCGAAAGGCTCGGGCTCGACTCGGTCGACGACCTGCCCCCCATCGCCGACTTCGTGCCCGGTGCCGAGATCATGGAGGCTCTCGAGAACTCCCTACGGGTCGATCCCGAGGTGGCCGACACGCCCGACCAGCGGTCCGACGATCTGGCTGACGAAGAACCGGCGGAAGAAGCTACCGACCCAGCCGTCACCGATGAGGTCGTGATCGATCTGCGCGACGAGGCGGCCGACCCGCTGGGCGATCTTGACGAAACCATCGACCACAACACCTGAGGGTCCGGTGGCTGACGACACCGCCGAAGGCGAGCGGCTCCAGAAGGTCATGGCTCGGGCCGGAGTGGCAAGTCGACGGGTCTGTGAGGACTACATCATCGATGGCCGGGTCACGGTCAACGGCGAACCGGCCCGCCTGGGTCAGCGCATCGATCCCGAAGCCGACGCGGTCGAGGTCGACCGGGTGCCGGTCACTCTCGATCCCACCCTGGTGCACTACCTGCTGAACAAGCCGGCCGGGGTCGTCACCACCGCATCCGACCCCCAAGGGCGCCCCACCGTCGTCGAGATGGTGCCCGACGAACCGCGTGTGTTCCCCGTGGGGCGGCTCGACCTGGAGACCGAGGGTCTGCTGATCGTGACCAACGACGGCACCCTGACCCACCGGCTGACCCATCCGTCGTTCGGGGTCGAGAAGGAGTACCTGGCCCACGTCGAGGGCACACCGGGCCCCAAAGCCCTGCGCACCCTCCGCGAGGGTGTCGAGCTCGACGACGGGATGACCGCGCCGGCCAAGGCGTCCTCGCCCGGAGCGGGCCTGGTGAAGCTGGTGATCCACGAGGGGAGGAACCGTCAGGTCCGGCGGATGTGTGACGCCGTTGGGCACCCCGTGACCCGGCTGGTGCGGACCCGCATCGGACCGGTCGCCGATCCGAAGCTCCGCCCGGGGAGTTGGCGGCCGCTCTCGTTCGAGGAAGTGGCCAACCTGCACCGGACCGTTGTCGACCAGGCTGGCCGGAGCGGCCGGTCCGGCGAGTAACATGCCCCGGATGTCCAGGGGAGTTCGGGCCGTACGCGGCGCTACCACCATCGATGGTGACACCCGTGAGGAGATGGAAGGCAAGGTCGTCGAGCTCCTCGAGCTGATGCTCGAGCGCAACGACTGCTCGGGCGACGACATCATCTCGGCGCTGTTCACCGCCACCGGCGATCTCGACCAACACTTCCCGGCGGCCGCGGCCCGCACCTTCCTGCCGGCCGATGTGCCAGTCATGTGCGCCCGCGAGCTGGCCATCGAAGGTTCCCTGGAGCGGTGCGTGCGGATCATGATGCACCTCGAGTCCGATCGGACCCGCAGCGAGATCCAGCACGTCTACCGGGGTGGGGCTCTGGTGCTGCGTCCGGACCTGATCGGGTCCGCCATCGACGCCGGCGAGGAGGGCCGTCTATGACCCGGCGGGCCATGATCATCGGAACCGGACTGATCGGGGGATCGGTGGGCATCGCCTTGCGGGATCAGGGCTGGCACGTGAGTGCCGTCGACCACGATCCCGAGGTCGCCAAACGGGCCGTCGACCTGGGGGCGGCCGATGTCATCGGCCAGGACCCCGACGCCGAGCTGACCGTGGTGGCCACTCCCGTGGGTGCCATTCCCGGTGCCGTACATCGGGCCCTGGAGATCACCCAGGGTGTCGTCACCGACGTGGGCAGCGTGAAGGCCACCGTTGCCACCGCGGTGACTGACGGGCGGTTCGTGCCCGGTCATCCCATGGCGGGCTCCGAGCAGGACGGCATCGAGGGCGCGGTCGAGGGCCTCTTCGACGGCGCCACCTGGGTGCTGTGCCCCAGCCAGTCCACCGACGACTCGGCCTACGCCGCCGTCCGCGCGATCGTGGCCAGCCTGGGGGCTGAGATCGTGGCCCTCGAACCGAAGCGTCACGACGAGCTGGTAGCCGTGGTCTCCCACGTGCCCCACCTGACTGCCGCCACCCTCATGGGTGTCGCCTCAGATCGGTCATTCGAGCACCGGGCCCTGCTGAGGCTGGCCGCCGGCGGCTTCCGCGACATGACCCGCATCTCCGCCGGCCGCCCCGACATCTGGCCCGACATCTGCGCCGAGAACAGGGTCGCCATCGTCGAAGTGCTCGACACCCTGTTGGCCCAGCTGGGCCAGCTGCGATCCACCGTGGTCGCCGGTGACCGCGATGGTCTGCTCGAGGTCCTCGAACGGGCTCGGATCGCCCGGCGGAACCTGCCGGTACGGGCCGTCCATCCGGGCAAGCTGACCGAGGTCCAGGTGCCGGTGTTCGATCGTCCCGGCGAGCTGCGTGACATCACAACCCTGGCCGCCGAACTCGATGTCAACATCTACGACTTCGAGATCACCCACTCGGCCGAGGGCCGACGCGGCATCGTCCACGTCATCGTCGACACCGCGGTGGCCGAGCGGCTGCAGGGCGGCCTCATGGCCCAGGGCTACCGGCCCAGCCTGCGGGCCCTCGACGCCGGAGAGCCCTGATGGGCGTTGTGGTTGCCATCGACGGTGGTTCGGGCGTGGGCAAGTCCACTCTGTCCAAGGCCCTGGCCGGTCACCTCGGCCTCGATCACCTAGACACCGGGGCCATGTACCGAGCTGTCACTCACGCGGTGCTCGAGGCCGGCGTCGACCCGACAAACGGCGAAGCGGTCACCGAACTGGCCCAACGAGTCATCATTCACGTCGGGGCCCAGGTCTTCGTCGATGGCGACGACGCCACCGAAGCCATCCGGGGTCCTGAGGTGACCGCTGCGGTCAGTGCAGTGGCCGCCCATCCTGGAGTGCGGGCCGAGCTGGTGGCCCGGCAGCGGGCCTGGGTGGCCGAACGTCGGGGAGGGGTGGTCGAAGGGCGCGACATCGGCACGGTGGTGTGCCCCGACGCTGATCTGAAGATCTACCTGGTGGCCGACGAAGCCGTCCGAGCGGCCCGCCGGGCGGCCGACGAAGCCCGAGTCGACCACGCAGAGGTCGCCTCTGACCTGGCCCGCCGCGACCAGGCCGACTCCACCCGCCGCCACGATCCTCTCCGGATGGCCGACGGGGCCCTCGAGGTCGACACCAGCCACCATTCGGTCGACGAATTGGTAGAGCTTGTCCTTGACCAACTACCGGGGGGCAATCCTCGTGCCTGACATTCGCGGTCGCGACGCCCACGGCGCCATGTCCACGGCCTCGAAGGCCTTCTACGACCTCGCCCGCACCCTGATCACCGGCTGGACGAAGCTCTTCTGGCGCATGCCGGTGGTGAACGGCGACCGGATCCCCACCGACGGGCCATTCATCGTGGCCCCGGGTGGACACCGCTCGAACCTGGACACCGTCGTGCTGTGTGCTGTCAGCCGCCGACGTCTCCGCTACATGGGTAAGCACTCCCTGTGGGAGGCCGGGGCCTTCGGAGCCTGGTTCCTCACCTCCCTGGGTGGCTTTCCGGTCAACCGCGACGCGGCCGACCGTGAGGCCCTGCGAGTGTGCCAAGAGGTCCTGGGCCGGGGTGAGCCGCTGGTGGTGTTCCCCGAAGGACTGCGCCAGGAGGGCCCGTTGATCCAGCCCCTCAAGGACGGGGCCGCCTTCCTGGCCTGCCGGAGCGGGGCGCCGATCGTGCCGGTGGGACTGGGCGGTACCGAACGGGCCATGCCCCGCGGGTCGAAATGGATCCGGCCCAGCAGGCTGGTGATGTTGGTGGGCGAACCCATCCACCCGCCTCCTCGGGGTCAGGGCGAGAGGGTCAAACGCAGCCAGATCCGGGCCCTCACCGCCGAGCTTCACGAGACCCTCCAAGACCTCTTCGACGAGGCCCAAATCCGCGCCGGAGTCTGAACCGCCGAGGGTCAGAGGTCGGCCAGGACGTCGCTGGCGCCGATGTCGCGGTCATCGAGGGACGGACCGCCGGCCGTCGAGCCGCCGAGGCCGGCGTGTAGGCAGCCGTCGATGGCCCCCAGCAGGTCGCGCAGTGCCCGGGGGGGAGGAAAATACTCGTTCTCGTCGGTGATACGGACCTCGGTGGAGCCCTGGCTGGGGTCGAGCCGGGCGATCACCTGCTCGACCAGCTCCTCGGGAGCCGACGCCCCCGCGGTGACGCCCACCGTGCCGGTGAGGTCCGCCGGTAGCTCTTCGGCTGAGTTCACCCGGAACACCCGCGGACAGCCGGCCTCGATGGCGAGCCGTTCCAGGGCCCGGGTGTTGCTGGAGTTGGCCGATCCGATGACCACCACGGCATCACAGTCACCGGCCACCTGTATGAGCGCTCCCTGACGGTTGGTGGTGGCGAAGCAGAGGTCGGAGCGGCCCGGAACCCACAGCTCGGGGAAGCGGGCCCCGGTGGCCTCGAGCACACCCTCCCAATCGCGGTGGGACAGGGTGGTCTGGGCCAGGAGGGCGACGGGGGTCTCGAACGAGGGGAGCGCGTCGACCTCGGGAACCGATTCGACCCGGTGGATCGAGTTGGGGGCGACCGCCATGGTGCCCACCGCTTCCTCGTGTCCCTCGTGTCCCACGTACACGATCTGGTAGCCGCGGCCGGCCCTGACCTTCACCTCGTGGTGAACCTTGGTGACCAGAGGGCAGACGGCGTCGACCACGTAGCCATCGGAGGCCTCGGCCGCGGTGACGACCTCGGGGGCCGAGCCATGGGCGCTGAGCATGATGGGCGAACCGGCAGGAACCTCGTCGATATCGTCGACGAACACGACGCCCAGGTCCTCGAAGCGGCGCACCACCAGCTGGTTGTGCACGATCTCGTGGTAGCAGTAGACCGGTGGCTCGAACGTGCGGACCAGCCAGGCCAGAGCCTTGATGGCCATCTCGACCCCGGCACAGAACCCGCGCGGCGCGCACAACAGCACCCGGTCGACGTCCATGGCCGACCACGGTATCGCCACCATCGCACGGTGCTTCCCGCTCGTTGGGCCGCTCGGGCCACGGTCTCGCTTGGCCTTGGGTCCCCTAGCCTGGACGGGTGCCTGCTCCCGTCGTTGTCGCTGTCGCGCCCGGTTCGGCCGCGGCGCGTGCCGGTGTGGCCGTGGGTGACGAAGTGGTTTCGATCAATGGGATCGTGCCCCGCGACGTCATCCAGTACCAGCTCCTGGTCGACGACGCCGACCCCGTCCTCGATCTGATCCGTGGTGGTCTCACCCAAGACCTCGAGGTTCCCAAGCCGGCCGGCGAGCCGCTGGGCATCGAGGTCGACTCGGCCCTGTTCGACCAGGTCCGCACCTGCGACAACCACTGCGAGTTCTGCTTCATCCACCAACTGCCACCCGGCATGCGCAAGAGCCTGTACCTGAGAGACGACGACTACCGGCTGAGCTTCCTGTACGGGAACTTCACCACCCTCACCCGGTTCACCGAGGCCGATCTCGAGCGGGTCATCACCGAGAACCTGTCCCCCCTCTACGTCAGCATCCACGCCACCGACCCCGACGTGCGCTCCGACTTGCTGGGCAACCGGCGGGGGGCCACCAGCCTGCGCTGGATGCGGGCCCTGCTCGATCACGGGGTCGAGGTCCACGGTCAGGTGGTGGTGTGCCCCGGGCTGAACGACGGCGACGTGCTCGACGACACTCTGGCCGGTGTCTTCGACCAGTACCCCGAGCTCGCCTCGCTGGCCGTGGTGCCCCTGGGTATCAGCGACCACTCCAATGGGGCCCGTATGCGTGCCCACACCGTCGAAGAGGCCGCCACCGTCGTTGGGGTGGTCCACCGTTGGCAGGAGCGCTTCCTGTCGGTGACCGGCCGCCGTCTGGTCTTCGCGGCCGACGAGTATTACCTGCAGGCCAACCTCCCCTTCCCGCGGCCGGAGACCTACGAGGGCTTTCCCATGCACGAGGACGGCATCGGGATGGCCCGCACCTTCGAACTCGAGTTCACCGGTGAGCTCACCGAGCCCAGCGGACCCCGGGCCGGCTTTTTCGCGTGGGTGGACGGAGCGCCGGCCACGGGCTACCGCACCCCCCCCACCCCGGGGTCCACTCCGGTCCGGGTCGGGGGGAGACGCGACGCCCCCATCGGGATCCTGACCGGATCGCTCGGCGCCCAGATTCTGGGGCCCCTGGTCGGCAATCTGAGTCGCGACGACGTTCGGGTCATCGAGGTAACGAACCGGTTCTTCGGCGGCAACGTCGGTGTCACCGGCCTGTTGGTGGGAGAGGACCTCGCCCGCGTGCTCACGGCCCAGCCCGACGGCCACCGGTACCTCCTGCCCGACGTCTGCCTGTCGAGCGGCCGGTTCCTCGACGGCACCAGCCCTGATGACCTGCCCCGCCCGGTTGAGGTGGTGGCCACCGACGGCATTGCCCTACGTCAGATCCTGGTTCCGGCCACCACCGATCAGATGGTGGCGTCGTGACCCCGCCCACCAACACCGAATCCTCCGAACCCAAACCGGTCGTCGTCATCGTCGGTCGCCCCAACGTGGGAAAGTCCACCTTGGTCAACCGCATCCTCGGGCGCCGCGAGGCAATTGTCGAGGAGACGCCGGGCGTGACCCGCGACCGCAAAGCCGTCGACGCCGAGTGGCAGGGCACCGAGTTCACCCTCATCGACACCGGTGGTTGGCTGCCCGGCGGCTCCGAGCTCGACGAGAAGGTCAGTCGCCAGGCCGAGAAAGCGGTCCAGGACGCCGACGTGGTGATCCTGGTCGCCGACGTGGCGGTGGGGCTGACCCAAGAGGACGCCTCGGTCGCCGAATGGTTGCGCAAGGCTGAGCGGCCGGTCCTGCTGGCGGTCAACAAGGTCGATGACGTGAGGCGCGAGCCGGGCATCTGGGAGTTCATGCAGCTCGGTCTGGGTGAGCCGTACCCGATCAGCGCCATCCATGGCACCGGTAGCGCCGACATGCTCGATCGGGCCATCGAACTGTTCCCCGAGATCGATGACGACGACATGATCGTCGAGGAGGGTGAACGCATCTTCTCGGTGGCGCTCGTGGGGCGCCCCAACGTGGGCAAGTCCACCCTGTTCAACCGTCTCATCGGCGACGACCGCTCGGTCGTGCACGACATGCCCGGAACCACCCGTGACACCGTCGACACCGTGGTCGAGACCGACGACGGCCCCGTTCGTTTCATCGACACCGCCGGTATGCGTCGCAAGGGTCGGATCGACGAGGACACCGAGTACTACTCGATGCTGCGGGCCCTGAGCGCCGTCGACCAGGCCGATGTCGCCCTGCTGATCGTGGACGCCAGCGAAGGGGTCACCGGCCAGGACCAGAGGCTCGCCGAGCGGGTTGACGGGGCCGGCTGCCCGGTCGTAGTCGTGCTCAACAAGTGGGAGACCATGAGCGCCGACCATCGGGCCGACGTCGAGTTCCAGGTGAAGCGCAAGCTCCACTTCCTGGGTGAGAGTCCCGTGCTCCGGCTCAGTGCCCTGACCGGTCGGGGTGTACAGCGCCTCATGCCTGCCCTGAACGGGGCCATCGACGAGTACCAGACCCGGGTGCCCACTCGGAGGGTCAACCAGGTCCTGGCCGCGGCCCAGCAGGCCCAGCCCGCGCCCCGTGGTGGTCGGGTCCTCTACGCCACCCAGGGCGCCACCGATCCGCCCACGTTCACCCTGTTCACCAACAAGGAACTGCCCCGCACCTACCTGCGGTACCTGGAGCGGTCGATCCGTGAGGCCTTCGGTCTGGGCACCACCCCGGTCAAGCTGCGGGTTCGCCGCCGGGGTTGACCGGTCCCGCGGCCGGCGGTGAGGGGGCAGACTGTCGCCGTGACGTTCCCCAACTACGCCGACAAGCACGACCACGAGGCCTTGTTCGGTCCGGGGGATCTGGTCGCATACCTGCAAGAGCACGGCCGGCTGGGTGACGGTCCGGTCCCGGAAGGAGTCGTGTTCTGCTACGACGGCGGCCTGTTCGGCCGCATCCTCGACTCCGAGCCGACGAACCGGGTCTGGCGTGACCTCTACTCGGTGGACCGCACCGACGGTCGGGTGGGGGTGGTCGGTGGGTTCGGTATTGGCGCTCCGGCCGCCGCGGCCCGCCTCGAAGAGCTCATCGCGTTGGGTGCCACCCGCGTCCTCAGTATTGGGACCGCCGGCGGGCTCCAGCCCGACCTGGCCATCGGAGATCTGGTGCTGTGCGACCGGGCCGTGCGCGACGAGGGAGTCTCCCACCACTACCTGCCGCCGGAGCGGTGGGCCTGGCCCGACTCGGCTCTCACCGACCAATTGGGCGCGGCGCTGCGGGCCGGCGGCCACCAGCCAGTGGTGGGCGGAGCGTGGACCATCGACACCCCGTACCGGGAGACACCCGCCGAGATAGCCCACTACCGCGACGACGGGGTGCTCTGCGTCGAGATGGAGGCCGCCGCCCTGTTCTCGGTGGCCCGCTACCGGGGCGTGGCCCTGGCCACCGCGTTCACCATCAGCGACTCGCTGGCCGAGGGTTGGGAGCCTGCCTTGCTCCACGACGAGACCCACGCCGGCCTCGACATTCTGTGGTCCACCGCCTTGGAGCTGCTGTCGTGACCTTCGACTCCCAGCCCGAAGCCGTCATCGGGCTTCTCGACGATGTGGCCCGGCGGGCGGCCGCCTATGTGGCCTCGATCGATGACCGGGCGGTCGCCCCCACCCCCGAGGCGATACTGGGCCTCGACCGGTTCGACGAACCCCTTCCCGATGGGCCGTCGGACCCGGCGGCCACGGTCGCCCTGCTCGACGAGGTTGGCTCGCCGGCCACCATGGCCACCACCGGACCCCGCTACTACGGCTTCGTCAACGGAGCCACACTTCCGGCCGCGTTGGCTTCGGCGTGGCTGGTCTCGACCTGGGACCAGAACGGCGCCCTGCCGGCGATGTCGCCGGTGGCCGAACACCTCCACGGGGTGGTTCGGTGCTGGTTGAACGAGCTGCTGGGCTTCGCCGCCACGACCCAGGTCTCGTTCGTCACCGGAGCCACCATGGCCAACGCCGCGGCTCTGGCCGCGGCTCGTGACCACCTATTGGCCCGGGCCGGCTGGGACGTTCAGAGCCAGGGCCTGTTCGGGGCACCCGAGCTGACGGTGGTGGTGGGGGAGAAGGCCCACTCAACCGTCTACAAGTCGCTCGGTCTGGTGGGATTGGGTCGTGATCGGGTGGTGGTCGTCCCCGCCGACGACCAGGGGCGGATGATCGCCGGTGAGCTACCCGACATCGAAGGGCCCGTCGTCGTGTCGGCCCAGGCCGGTGAGGTCAACACCGGAGCGTTCGATCCCTTCCCCGAGATCATCGAGTGGGCCCGGGCCCGCGGCGGGTGGGTTCATGTGGACAGCGCCTTCGGGCTCTGGGCCCTGGCCGATCCGAGCCGGCAGCACCTCGTCGGGGGGCTGACCGATGCCGACAGCTGGGC
>JAAEMS010000069.1 GCA_024225275.1 Actinomycetes bacterium | reverse complement strand
TCATCGTCCACGACATCGGCTACTGGAGCGGGGGCCGTGGTCGGGGCCGTGGTCGGGGCCGTGGTCGATGGCTCCGCCGTGGGTTCAGTCGGCTCGGTTGTTTCGTCGGCTTCAACTGGGCCGGCATTGGCTGGTCCAGACTCGATGGTGGTGCCGCCAGAGCCGAGGGCCACCACAGCAAATCCCCCAATGAGAAGAGCAATCAGCGCGATTGAGCCCGCCAGAACGTGGCGTTGAACATCGAGACCCAAGTCAAACCATCGTTTGCGGTATTGACGACCATCTCGTGGCAGCGCGTAGAAGGGCCTGGGGGACCGAGCTTCTTCCACGTTCTTGGCAATTGCTCGGCGGATCAGGTCGTCTAGTTCATCAGTCATTGGATCAGTTCCCTCAGCGTTCCTTTGGCCCGGGCGAGGTGCTTTCGGACTGAGCCTTCCGAGATGCCGAGCCTGACCGCCACTTCGTGACCGGCCAACTCCTCCCAGTAGGTCAGATGGACCACCGCTCGTTGTCTTGGACTCAATGCATCTAGGGCGAACGTCAGATCTGGTTCCTGTCGGGCCCAAACCTCTGGCGGTGAATTCTGTTGAGCGAGGCGCTCTCTTCGTCGGCGTCGGCCTTGCGATCTCAGGTGTGAACGCGACGCGTTGAGAACAGAGCGGTAAAGGAAGGCCCGCTGGTTGTCAGCTGCACTCAGGGCGGACGAATGTAGGACCCGTGCGGCGACGGAAGCAACCACGTCTTCGGCGTCAGAGGGGCCAACGATCGTGGCCGCGAACCCAACGAGCGCTCTGGCGTGCTGCCTGTAGAGGCCTTCGGGGCCCAGTCTCATCTCAACAAGCTGTTCCACAGGACCTTTGACTCTACCAGCCAGCCCGATTCGACTCGTAGTCAAATCGGGCTGGCTGGGTCGCAGGCTCAAGATGGAGCTCATCGGCGAGTGGTATCGTGCTGGTCGGGTGACATGGCCTCAGTCACCGTTGTTGTGTTCGCACAAGGTGTATTCGCTGAGGTCAGGGATTCTTTCATCGACGGCGGAAATCTCTACCATGCGATGGTCTGGGTCACAGACCATGAATTGGACTGAGACTAGGCCACCAAATCCTTCAGCACAGGGGTTGGAGTCGTTCACCATATCATCGATTCTCGCGACCATAGCGGGGTGTGCGGGCAGAGTCGCCTCTCTCACCTGTCCGTCACGACAGACCATATCTACTGCGTACTCACCGGTTATGTCTCCCAGTGCCGC
>JAAEMS010000068.1 GCA_024225275.1 Actinomycetes bacterium | reverse complement strand
GGTCATGGTCTCGCCGCGACCGCGGGTCATCGGCAACGACGGCTGGGTGCGGTCCAACGCCTGGCACTGGGTCTTCTCGTCGAAGCAGAACACCACCGCCCGCTCGGGCGGGTTCAGATACAAACCGACCACATCAACGAGCTTCTCCTCGAACAGCGGGTCGTTCGAGATCTTGAACGTGTCAACCTTCCACGGCTTGAGCTCATGGTCCCGCCAGATCCGGGCGACGGTGTCCTTACCAATCCCGTGACGCGCGGCCATCAGCCTGGTCGTCCAGTGCGTCGCCCCGTCCTCAGGCTTGGAGTGCAGGGTGTCATGAACCACCGCCGCACTGTGTCCGGAGTTGTCGAGCACCGCCGGGCGATCTCTTCGTTCGCGACCGAAGCAACGACGAACGAGCCATCACCACCAACTCGTCGCTCTGCTCAGACGACACTTCAAGGGCAGGCGCGATCACCAACGGCATCACCCACCCAAACCCACCCCACTACTTCAACGACGGACCACTAGTTGCTTGAATCGGGCTCTCGGTCGAGGAGCGCGCTGAGGTTCTCGGCGGCTTCGTAGTCGCCTCGGTGGCCTTTGTGGGCGTAGACCTTGGCGGGGGTTTCGACGAGGTCTCCGATGCGGGCCGCGACGGCTGGTAGTGGCTCACCGGCATCGAGCTGGGTGCTGGCGTACCAGTGGCGCAGGTCGTGCAGGCGCATGTCTTCGGCTCCGGGTACCCGCTCCCGTACGCGCCGCCAGGCTTGGGTGAGCCGGTTGGGTTGGATCGATACTCCGCCGGCGGGGTCGATGGTGAAGTCGGCCAGGACGAACGCGTCGTCGTCGAGGGCCGTTCCT
>JAAEMS010000067.1 GCA_024225275.1 Actinomycetes bacterium | reverse complement strand
GCTGCTTGGTCCCTGTATTGCACGGGCCACGCGATCACCTCCCGCAGCGAGTCCAGGACGTCGTCCATGCCCTCCAGCTTCGTCCCGCTCCCCGTGGGTCGCCCGCAACCCGTGGGCCCGTCGTCGGCCGGGTTTCTCCCCGCCGAGCGGCCGCCGCAGCGCGTCGCGCGCTCGCCTACGACAGACAACTTTCGGAAATCATCTTCCAGACCCGATGTCGACGCACCGCCGTCCAAAGCGGTCGCACCGGCCATGCCGTGTACGTTGCGTGAATTCGAATGTCGGTACCAGCGGCGACCGTTCGGCTATATCTTGCGAATGGAAGCTTCTGGAAGGACCCAGGACATCAGAGAGTCCATCAATCGCTTGCGCTCCGGTGTCTCCTCAACGCCCGTGACCTCGAACATCTCCCCGCGAGATTCCACGCATACGTAACCTACCAGGCAATAGGGGGGCACACGACTCGACGGCGTGGTCGTGTTGTAGGTAATTCGCGGCATTCAGAATGCGAAGGAGGTCGCGGACGCCATGGGATCCTAACCTGAGGTCGTACACGCGCGCAATGTGTCGGTGCACTGAAAAAGTTCAACACCAGAGTGGTCTTGGTCGCTGGTTCGAGAATCCGTCACCCACGCACGATGCAGCACACGGCACGATCTATGCCGTCACATAGGCTCCCTGGCCGGTCCATGGTCGGCGCGCCCCGTCGTCGGCTCAACGGACTTGATGCTGGCCACCTTGAGCACGTCCTCCGCGTCTGGAAGAGGGCGCGACCCCTTCGTTCCCGTCGGTCGTGAGTGTCGGTCGTGAGTGTCTGTCATGCCCAAGGGTTTTTCTCCACCACAGGATCCGAGACGGCGATATGGACGCCGTCGTGGTGGTGGGGGTCATGATGAGATTTGCCGCGAGTCAACCGACGCACCGGCACCGGCACCGTCACTCACCGCGCTCGGCGTCGGCAGCAGCACGGCGTCGATCAGGTACACCACGCCGTTGCCCGGCGTCGATCGATCGACCGGACAGGACGTCGTGTTCGAGTTCCCTGTCCAGGAGTAAATCATCATCCAAGTTATTTATTGTCGTATGCGGAGGAATAGAAGGGAGGTTGAGATACGGACGTGATGGGGTGTCTCTGGCGGCTGGTCGTGGGGGTGGTCGTATTAGGAGCTCGACGGGGACGGGTTTCCTGGTAGGGCTGTGTGCTGGTTGTCTATTTAAAAAAAGGCCGGCTCGTCCTCCTCAGAGCAACCACATGTACCCTCCATGGAATGATGTTGAAACTCGGGGTCGATGAAGTCAGACCCGTGTGCATATGCAGATGGTTGAAATTCGTCTCTCTC
>JAAEMS010000066.1 GCA_024225275.1 Actinomycetes bacterium | reverse complement strand
TGGCAGGGGTAGCGGCCCCCGTCGCGGTCATGACCGTGTTGATCATCTACCGGATATCCACACCATGGGCGTTCATCCTCGACTACGACTTCTTCGTCGGCGACACCCTGATCGGTGCCACGATCGGTGAGCTGTTGTTCTTCCCCGCCCCGTTCGATCCCGTCGCCGGCATCGGCATCGGCATCGCGGCCCTGTCAATGGGCGGCCTGATCCTCAGCTGGGGTGGGGCAACGGAGCCGGCAGAGCATAGGTGAACCCAGGTGGCCCGAGCCTGACAACAGGACCACCAGGCTCATCGACGAAGGCTGCCAGGCCGTGGGCGACATCCTGGGCGATGAACTCTGCTCCGATGTGGGGGGCGGTCTCATGGCCCCAGACCCCCTCGGTACAGGCTCGACCCAAGCGGTTCACCCAAATTGCTGTGTCGATCTGGTTCAGTCCCGTTCGGCCGGGCCGTCGTCAGTGGTGATGTTGTCGATGTTGATGATGGCTCCCTGTCCTGTGGTCTCGTTCCAGACCATCACATGGCTGGGTCCGGCCTGCACGATTGTTCGTGGCTGGTGCTCAACTGGTCCCCGGGTGAGCCAGAGGGGTAGTGGTGTCTCGGCCCAGGTGTCGGTGTCGAGGTCATAGATGGCGAGCTTGCGGATGACAGGGTCGAGATACACGACCCTTCCGTCGACCGCGACCGGGCGGACTTCGTAGGGCCGCCCGGTCGGGCCGAGGCTGGTCGGTTGCCAGGTGCTGGTGTCGAGATCGAGGATTGCCCCACCGCTCGAGAGTTCGGGGTCGTTGCCGACCCACGCCATGACTCGGTCCCCCACCTGTGCGCCGGTGGCGGAATGGCCGAGCGGGACCGGTGGAGCAGCCGAAGGCATCACGGATCGGGCGGAGTTGCTCTACTGGCCACAGATCTTGGTCCTGGATGTGTCTGCGGTGGGCCTGGCGCTAGCCGCCGGAGTTGTGCACATCGTGAGCCGCCGGGCCCGAGTTGGGCCGAAGGCA
>JAAEMS010000065.1 GCA_024225275.1 Actinomycetes bacterium | reverse complement strand
TGGTCTGAACCCATAAAACTGTAATGACAAAAAACATACAGTAAAGGAGAATGACCAAATGATAAAAAGAAAAAAATACACCCAAGAATTCAAGCGAAAAATAGCTCAAGAGCTAATTATGGAAATTGCGTCTGCCGCTGAAATATCCAAGCGTGAAGGCATATCACCAACAGCCATTTACAAGTGGCGAGACATGTACACTACTGCGGATTACAATACTGACGAACAGGAAATTGTAGAGCTTAAAAAGCGTATCCGTGATCTGGAGGAAACAGTTAGCGAACTTGCCCTTGATAATCATATTTTAAAAAAAACGGAAAAAATTCTGAAACAACTGAAAAAACAAGAGAAATTATCAGGAAGCATCTCGCCCCGGAATTTGGAGTAATCAGAAGTTGTAAGGCTATGGGAATGAAAATATCAACATATTATTATAAATGCGTTGAGAAGAATTCGGAGGATGAAATGATCGCTAAAGAGATTAAAAAATTTATTGAGTTAATACCGGAATCAGGTTATAGACCAACTACTGTTTTTTTGAATAGAAGGATGTTAATTAATCATAAGAAAGTAAACAGGATTATGGGAGAATACAACCTTTTATGCAGGAAAAAGCGGAAGTTTAAGACAAAAACAACAGATTCAGAACATGGTTTGAAAAAATATTTGAACATAGCAAAAGATGTAGAAACAACTGATATCAAGCAGGTGATCGTTGGAGATGTAACGGCTTATGATATTAAAGGTAAGGATCATTTCCTTGCCTTACTGATGGACAGGCATCATAGAAAAATAATCGGAAGAGCAGTATCTGATAAAAATAACACAGAATTGTTAATAGCAGCTCTCGATGACGCACTGCGCACATGCGGAAATCTTGAGGGTTGCATTCATCATACAGATTCAGATGTGAGATATTGTTCAACTGAATATATCGAAAAACTTAAATCAAATAAAATGATAATTTCAATGTGTGTTGGAAATGCCTATGAAAATGCCCATGCAGAATCGTTAAATGGAACTATAAAAAGACAGGAAATAAATATATCGGATTATGATAATAAAGAAGAGTCGGCAAAGTCAATTTTTAATTTTATTGATAAATATAATTCGATAAGACCTCATTCATCATTACAGAATTTAACACCACTTGAATATGAAAAAAAATTAATGGAAGCGAAAAATAAAGCATAAAATTGTTTACAGTTTCATGGGTGCAGTGCAATCTCTACCTTTTAAGTTTGCTTCATTACTTAATCCTGAAAAGTATTTGCCAATTTTATCAAATGAGTAATTTGACTTTGCTTCTTTAAATTCAACAATTTCAGTTTCACTTGATAATTTTAGAAGAGATTCTAGTTTA
>JAAEMS010000064.1 GCA_024225275.1 Actinomycetes bacterium | reverse complement strand
TTGGGAGAGGTCGTCGTCCACGGCGACTACCGCAACGGCAACGGGATCGTGGGCTACGACGGGCTCGAAGCGATAATCGACTGGGAGCTCGCCCACGTCGGCGATCCGATGGAGGACCTCGGTTGGTTCTGCATCCGAGCGTGGCGTTTCGGGGAGAACGAACCGGTCGGCGGGTTCGGCACCTACGACCAGATCATCAGTGGGTACGAGTCCACAGCCGGTCGGACCGTCGATCCCGAGGTGCTGCACTGGTGGCGGGTGATGGGCACAGTGCGCTGGGCCGCCCTCTGCGTGATGCAGGGTGCCACTCACTGGATGGGGCATCGTCGTTCGGTCGAGCTCGCCGTGACGGGTCGACGAGTCGCGGAGGCCGAGTTCGACCTGATGCTCCTGCTTCCCGAGGCGGGATGATGGTGGAGCCCCACGACCGCCCCGACGCCATCGAGCTGGTGGACATCGTTCGCGAGTTCCTCCGCGATGACATCGTCCCTGTCCTGGAAGGCCAGCTGGCCTTCCACGCCCGAGTTGCGGTGAACGCGTTGGCCATTGCTGACCGCGAGCTGAGGCTCGGCCCTGGCCATCAGGAGGCGCACGCGGCGCGGCTGGCGGCCTTGGACTGCACCACCGACGTAGAGCTCGCGGCGCGGATTCGAGACGGCGAGCTCGACGATCGATACCCCGAGGTCGGGGCGGCGGTCCGGGAAATGGTGTGGGACAAGATTGGGGTGATGAACCCCAAGTACGTCCATCCCCACGACTCCGCCCAGGCGAGCGAGGCCTGACCGAAATGGACTCCCTACGAACCGTCGCCCTGAACGAGGGCGCGAAGACCACCGAGGCGCCGAGCGCATCGAGGACGTTCTGGCTGAGCGGACCGGGCAGACCCGGGAGCGCATCGCCACCGACATCGAGCGCGACCACATCCTGAGGGGCGAGGACGCGGTGGAGTACGGCTTGGTTGACGGTCTCATCGTCCACCGCGATGCCCCTCCGGTGGGCGCCATCCGGTGATCTACGCTCCTCGGAACACCGACCAAGGAGAATGTGATGGCCGACGATTGGACCCGAGTTCGATACGACAACCCCTCGGAGAGGGTGGCCCGCATTACCCTCGCTCGGCCCGAGGCGGCCAACGCCCAGGACTACCTCATGATCTCGGAGCTGAACGAGGCCATGGACAAGGCGGCCCGGGATGACCAGGTCCGGGTGATCGTGCTGGCCGCCGACGGCAAGCACTTCTCCTCCGGCCACGACCTCTCGGCGCTCAAGCCCGACATGAGCGATTTCCCGACGGTGGGTACCCAGTGCCACTTCGAGGCCCCCGGCTCCGAGGGGTACATGGCCAGGGAAGCCGAGATGTATGTCGGCATGTGCTGGCGGTGGCGCAACATCCCGAAGCCCACCATCTGTGCCGTGCAGGGCAAGGTCATCGCCGGCGGCCTGATGCTGGTGTGGCCGATGGACCTCATCGTGTGTTCCGAGGACGCCACCTTCAGCGATCCGGTCGTGGCCTTTGGGGTGAACGGTCACGAGTACTTCGTCCACCCCTACGAGGCCGGCGCCCGGTTGGCCAAGGAGATGCTGTTCACCGGGCGGGCCATCACCGCCGACGAGGCCCTACGTCACGGCATGGTCAACAAGGTCGTGGCCCGCGACGACCTTGAGTCAGAGACACTGGCCCTGGCCGAGCACATCGCCAAGCGCCCCATGTTCGGTCTGACCCTGGCCAAGCAGAGCGTGAACAACAGTCTCGACGCCATGGGTATGTACACCGCCATCCAGTCGGCCTTCGGTCTTCATCACGTGGCCCATTCCAACAACCAGATCAACCACGGCATGCTCGTCGACCCCGACGGCCTCGAGGTGATCCGCGACGAGGCCTAGTGGTAACGAGCTCGGAGGGGCTGGTGAGATGTCAGGCGCCGCAGGCGGCGGACATGACCACGGTTGGTCCGAGCTCGTCGTTGATGTACTCCCAAACGGAGGTTCCGGCTCCCTCATAGTAGGTGCTGGTGGTGACGACCTCGAGCTTGGCATCCCCGTTCAGGTCGGCCAGCGTCGAGAGCCGATAGCGGACGAACAGGCCAGGGTCGGTGGCATCGAGGACGAGGGACTCACCCAGCACCGCGGTCTGCACGACTTCGTCGACGACGGTTCTCAGCAACACCAGCGAGTAGTCGCCGAACTGCTCGTTGAAGAAGCCGTTGTGGTGTTCGGCGACCAGGACGACCTCATCGACCCCGTCCCCCTGTAGGTCGGTCTTGACGGCCTGGATGATCTCGACCACCGGGTCATCGATGCCCCGGCCCTCGAGGAACTCGCTGATGATGCCCTGGTACACGCTGGGAATCGGGTCGAGGACCAGGACCGGCCGGGGGGAGATGTCCCAGGCGGCCTTGACTGCTATCGGGGCTGGCTCACCGAACTCGTAGAACAGTTCCGGGCTGGTCGGTATGCCGTAGACCCCGAGCGGTTCGCACGTTTCCTCGGGGTCGCCGCCCACGGTCGTTGCCCCGTCACCTCCATCCACCACCGAGACCCGGAAGGTATCTCCGTCCCGGGCCGGAATGTCGGCTGGCGGGAGGCCCTCGTATGGCTCCCATTCGGAGCCGGTCCATCCCCCGATGGCGTAGAGCCTGGAGATGACCACGCTGGTGGAGTCCGTTGGGGGCAGGGTCGTGGGTGTGGTGGAACCCGTGGTCGGGGCACCCGTCGAGGTCGAGGTGGTCGAGTCGTCCACCGGATCCACGTCCGTCGTGACATCCCCATCCGAGCCACCGCAGGAGGCGGTGATGAGAGCGGCGGCGATGAGGATGGGGAGGATTCGACCCATGGATCAAGCCTCGCGTGATGCCTGTCGAACCGGGTGGATGAATCGGGATCGGCACCGTGGGATGCAAGGGCGCGGAAGTCGCGGGCCGCGCCAATGCTTCGTTCACCGGATTGGGTCGCGTGTCCTGATTGTCCTACCGGCCAGACTGGTGGAGTGCGTGGTCCCGCCGGTTCCCGGCCACCCCTGTGGCTGATCTTCTCCATCACGGTCACCGGGATCATGGCCAACACCCTCATCTCGGCCTCGATCCCCGACATCCTCGACGACTTCGGCCAGCCCGACAGCGCGGCCGGACTCCTGGTGGCCGCGGGCCCGGCACCGGGGATCCTGCTGGCCCCCGTGATGGGGTTACTGGCCGACCGCTACGGCCGGCGGGCCGTTCTGGTCCCGTCGCTGCTGGCTTTCGGGTTGGCAGGCCTGGGCGCGGCTCTGGCCCCCTCCTTCGAGGTGCTACTGATCGCCCGGTTCGCCCAGGGCATTGGTGGTGCCTCTCTGATCGGCCTCGCGGTCACCATCATCGGCGACCACTGGGACGGCAACGATCGGGCCCGCTACATCGGATGGAACTCGGCCGTACTCACCGTCGGCGTGGCGCTCTTCCCGGCGGTGGGCGGCCTGCTCACCGAGCTCGGATCCTGGCGGTACGCCTACGGGCCGATGCTCTTCTCGTTGGTCAGCGCCGCCCTCATCGCCGTGGGGCTTCCGGGCGGGGGTCACGGCGAGGGCAACCTGGGCGACCGGATCCGGGTGGCCCGCGTCGGTCTTCGCCAACCGATCGTGGCGGCGCCCACCCTGCTCGCCTTCGTGATCTTCGCCATGATCTTCGGCCTGTTCCTCACCGCCATGCCCCTCCTGCTCGAGGACCGGTTCGGTCTCTCGGCGGGCGAGCGGGGACTGGTGATCGTCGTGCCGGCCCTGACCTCCACCGTGGCCGCCCTCCTGCTGGGCCGGACCCGGGCCGCCCTCGGCGCCCGTCGCCTCCTGGTGCTGGGAACAGCCGTGCTGGCCGTCTCCTATGCCGCCGTCGGCTGGGCCGGCACCCTGGTGCTGATGGTCATCGCTTCCCTGGCCTACGGCTGGGCCGAGGGGGCGACCATCCCCACCCTCCAGGACCTGGTGGCCGGCAACGCCCCACCCGAAGGGCGGGCTGCGGTGGTGTCGGTCTACACCTCGTTCCTGCGCTTGGGCCAGACGATCGGGCCCCTCATCGTGGGTGCGCTCCTCGGGGTCATCGAGACCCACCAGGCGTTCTATCTGGGTGGGGCGATCCTGGCCCTGGCCGCTCTGGTCCAGTACCTGGTGCCGGCCGATCGGATCCGGGCGGCAGCCCCTCATGATTCGTAGGAGACTGGGGGCATGCCGACGTTTCATCCCGATGTTCTCCATTCGTTCGTCACCCAGGTCTGTGAGGCCATGGGCAGCCAGTCCGTCGAGGCCAACCTGGTGGCCGACCAGTTGGTCGGTGCGAACCTCGCCGGCCACGACTCCCACGGTGTGGGCATGCTGCCCGCCTACGTCGGCATGAAGGAGTTCGGTTCCCTTCAGATCAACCAGCACGTGTCCACCGTGATCGACACCGGCGGCGTGGTGGTGCTCGACGGCAACTCGGGCTTCGGGCAGGTCAACGGCAAGGAGGCCATGGACATCGCCGTCGAGCGGGCCCGGGCCAACGGAGTGGCGCTGGTGGGGCTGCGCAACAGCTTCCATATCGGTCGTATCGGTCACTGGGCCGAGCAGTGTGTGGCCGCCGGCCTGGCGTCGATCCACTTCGTCAACGTCGCTGGTCACTCGGCCCTGGTCGCTCCCTACGGTGGCGCCGACGCTCGCTTCGCCACCAACCCGTTCTGTGTCGCCGTTCCGGCCACTGATGGCCAGCCGGCGGCCCTGCTCGACATGGCCACCTCGAAGATCGCCATGGGCAAGGCGCGGGTGGCGAAGAACAAGGGTGTGCCTGTGCCCGACGGGACACTCATCGATGGTGAAGGTCGGGTCACGACGGATCCGAGAGGGATGTTCGAGGATCCGCGCCAGGGGGCTCTCATCGCCATGGGCGACCACAAGGGTTCGGGCCTGGCGATCATGTGTGAGTTGGTTGGTGCGGCCCTCATTGGCGGCCCCACCCTCCGGGGCCAGGACCGTCCGCCTACCATCATCAACAATATGCTCACCATCGCCATCGACCCGGCTGCTCTCGGTGGGGCCGACGGCCTGGCCACCGAGTTCGACGCGTACCTCGACTGGGTGCGGGCCTCACCCGTCCGCGAGGGCTTCGACGAGGTCCTCATGCCCGGCGAACCGGAGCAGCGGGCCCGCCTCGCCCGCGCCGAGGGCATCGAGGTCGACGACACCACCCACCAGGAGCTCCTGGCCGCGGCCGCCCAGGCCGGCCGCCCCGACCTGAAGCTGTAGAGACCGGGCGAGTCGAGATTCAGTGGGCCAGTGGGCTCATCATGGCCGGGTGATGCTCAAGTGGGCTTGGTTGTGGTCCGAAACAGGTCTGGTACATCGACGGAGTGATGATCCGACAGGCCGCAATCTGGTCGCCTGGCCTGGCGGGGAGCTAGTGGCGAAACCGACGTCTTGCAGCCTCGACTGATTTCGAAGGAGCTGAGAGGTCGGCGTGGATCTGGTTTCCCGTCTACGGGCCCGCGGGGTGCGCATGACTCGTCAGCGCGTCCAGGTTGCCGACGTGCTGGCGGAGCTCGGTGGGTACCCCTCGGTTCGTGAGGTCGTGGAGGCCCTTCATGAATGCGAGAACCAGATCAGCTCGGCCACCGTGTACAACTCGCTTCAGGCGTTCACCGCCACTGGTGAGGTGATCCAGCTCATGGGCAATGGTGATCTCATGCGATTTGGCACCTCGGGGTCCGGAATGACGTCGATCTATGTTTGCGAGAAGGGCTACCTCTTGGACCCTCAGACGGCTCTCGGGAAGCCAATTGAGCGGGTCCACATCACCTATGTCGTGGGACGACCCCCACCTCAGAACTGCGTTGCTCCGGAATCAGGGGAGGAGCTTCCGGAGGATTGCTCGGATGAACCGGCGGCCGTATCGCGGTCCACTGACCCGGTGTATCGACCCCGCCCGTCACCCTGAACAGCTCAGTGCCCGCTGATGGGGCGGCTGGCGTCCCCACCGGTCTCTCGGGCACACGAGCCATGGGACGGTTCGACCAAACCCGACCCGCCGGCGGAGGAGTACCCTCGGGTCATGGCTGCTCCTCCTGCTCCGCCCACCCCCTATGCCGGCCCCACCGCCTCGGCTGCCGTGAAGGAGGCGGCCCGCAAAGAGATCGAGAAGGCGGGCGACGCCCTCACCGAGTTGTCGCACCGGATCTGGGACAACCCCGAGCTGGGCTTCGAGGAGGAGATCGCCTCCGAGGCGTGTGCTGATGTCCTCGCCGGCGCCGGCTTCGATGTGACCACCGGGGTGGCCGGGCTTCCCACCGCCTTCGTGGCCGAGTACGGCTCGGGCCCGCTCACCGTCGGCATCTGCTCGGAGCTCGACGCCCTGCCCGTCATCGGGCACGCCTGCGGCCACAACATGATCGCCGCGGCGGGGGTTGGAGCTGGGTTGGGTCTGGCCCGGGTGGCCGACGAGCTCGGGATCAAGGTCAAAGTGTTCGGAACACCGGCCGAAGAGGGTGGGGGCGGCAAGATCATCATGCTCGAGGACGGGGTCTTCGACGGTGTGAACGTGGCGATGATGGTGCACCCGGCCCCCATCGAGGGCGACGTGTTTCCGACCCTCGCCAGCAACCATTGCGACTACCACTTCCACGGCAAGACGGCCCACGCCTCGATGGCGCCCGAGGTGGGCATCAACGCCAGTGATGCGGTGACCATCGCCGAGGTCAGCGTCGGTCTGCTCCGCCAGCACCTCGAGCCCACCGACCAGGTACACGGCATCGTCACCAATGGGGGTGAGGCGGCCAACATCGTGCCCGGGTACGCCAGCGCCCGGTACGTGATGCGGGCCCCCGACCTCGACTCACTCCGCCGGCTGGTACCCCGAATCGACCTCTGCTTCGAGGCCGGCGCCCTGGCCACCGGCGCCCGGCTCGAGCAGGTGGGGAAGGATGCTCCGTACAGCGAGTTCCGCCACGACCCCGACGTAGCCGACATCTACCGGGCCAATGCGGTGGCCCTCGGTCGCGAATTGGCCCCTCGATCGCAAGCAGGGGCGGCCTCGACCGACATGGCCAACGTCTCGCTGCTGATGCCCACCATCCACCCGACCCTCGGCCTCGACTGCCTACCGGCGGTCAACCACCAGCCCGAGTTCGCCGCCCACTGCCGCACTCCTGAGGCCGACCACGCGACCATCCAGGGCGCTATCGCCATGGCCTGGACCAGCCTCGACGCAGCCGCCGAAGGAGAGATCCGCGAACGCCTCCTCAGCGCCGACACCACCTATGGCGGCCGCGACGACTACCCCTGGCGTTTCTGACTCGACCAGTCAGGTCGAAGTCACGCTCGCCATCCTCAACCCTGGTCTGGGTTGCGGCCCTGCTTGCGGTCCACCAACCGTCGCATATGCGCGCTCGAGTCCATCTCGATCGCCGTGCCGCCAAAGCCTTTCATCTGCTCGAATCGGGGCATCACGCCGCCGGCGACCGGCACATCGAGCTCCATGGTTCGTGTGCGTGGTACGAAACACTGAGTGTCGTCGCCGGCTTGACCACGGTGCCGTCCCAGACGTGGAGCGGCCCACTGACGCCGGGAAGCTGCAGGGGCCTCGTGGGCGGGGATCCGATTTCCTCCCAACAGAACCCCTCTGATCCTTCGACATCGATCTGGGTAGCCACCATGCCGTCAGGCACTGGCTCGCCGTAGGTGTGCAGACCGTCCGGCATTTCCAGGCGCACGATGAGACGCCGTCGCGGGCCGATGCGAAGAACGCCTCCTCCGCCTCACAGGAACGCCGTGATCCGGATGCCGTCGTCTTCGGCCACCGTCTCGATACCTTCGCGATTCGCGAAATGGCGGGTGAAGAGCTTGTCGACGATCATCCCGTCTTCGTCGAGCAGGAAGAACCCCGGCAACGGCACCCCGTAGAACGGCACATCGTCGGGCTGGACCAATGTGTTCAACACGCCGTAGCGGTTGATGACATCCGAGTCGACGTCGGACAACATCGTGAACTCGACGCCCGACGCGCCCACGTAGGCGCCAAGCGCCTCAGTGTCGTCGTAGCTGACAGCGTAGAGCTTGATGCCCTCAGCGCGAAGCTCCGGAAGACCGTGGTGCAGCTCGACCAGCTGGGTGAGGCATGGCGGTCACCAGACGGCGGAACGGAAGAAGAGAACTGCGGCACGTGAACCATCGCGGTCGGCGTGAAAGGAGATGGTCTCGCCACGATGATTCGGGAGCTCGAAGTCGGGTGCGGCCTCGCCGATGGCCAAACCAGGTGGAAAGCCGCCGGTTGGGACCATGCGTTGGGTGCTGGTGACCGGAAGCGGTCCCTTGAATCCGTAGTCGTCGATGAACTGATCGTTGCTCATTGTGGCGTCAGATCCAGCCGAAGTGAATCGGCTGAGCGAATCGCCCAAGTCTGTAGGCCAGTGGTGATCGGGGACGAGCGAAGTCGGTTCCTCGCCAACGGCCAGGCCTACGAGATGGACTGGGTGCATGTGAACACCATCAGCGACGGCAAGATCGTCGAGACGGGGGAGTACAACGACGCGGCCACCATGGTCGAGGCGTTCCGCGCCCCGGCCGCCGACCGAGCCCGGCACTAGGGTCGGGCCCGCCATGAGCGACCAACCACGCGTCTACCCGGGCCCTCGGCAGATCCTCCGTTACCTGCGACTGGAGCACCACACCCTCGACGACGGGTCCCTGGTGGTGACCAGTCCCTTCCTGCCCGACCTCGCCGACGCTGGTGGGACCATGCGGCTGGGCGCCATAGCCCCGGCCTGTGACTACGCGGCCGGGGTGCTGGCCAACCGCATCGTCCACCCCGACTGGCTCGCCACCCAGACCTTCGAGCTTCACTTGACCCAGCCCGTCACCTCCACCGTCACCGCCCTCTGCAAACCCCTCCGAGCCGGCCGCAACTCGGTGCTGGCCGAGGCGGTGGTGCAGGACGAGTCGGGGGCCGAAGTGGGGCGCTCGTTCGTGACCTACGCCCGATTGCCCCGCCGCGACGACAACCCGGTACCGCCACCCTCGACCGGGCGGGTCGACCTGACCCACCCCGACGAGGAGCCCCGCCTCCCCTTCGACGAATACCTCCAGCTCCACGCGCTCAACGACCAGGGCGGCATCGATCTCGACCACCACCAGCGCATCTGCAACAGCTTCGGCTCGATCCAGGGTGGAGCCATGGCCGCCATCCTCGAACGGGCCGGCTCCCTCGCCGCCGAGGCAGTGATCGGGGGTCCGGCCCGTTCGGTCAGCTTGTCGTTCCACTACGCGGCCCAGGCCCGCGAAGGCCCCTTCCATGTCGACACCCAGGTTCTGCGTCACGACTCGACGGGTATCTTCGCCCGGGTGCAGCTCGTCGATGGTGGTATCGATCACCGTCTCGCGGCAGTCGGAACCGTGGTCGCGGCACCGGTATGAGCGTGCCCCCCGGCGCTCCGTCTCCCCGCGCCGTGCCCCCCGGCGCTCTTGCCGGCATCCGCGTGGTCGACCTCACCACGGTCCTGATGGGTCCATTGGCCACCCGCATGCTGGCCGACCACGGTGCCGACGTGGTGCGGCTCGAGGCGCTCGCTCCCCAGAGCTCACGGCATAGTCCGCCCAGCCGCAACCCGGGCATGAATGGGTTCTCCCTCAACCTCCAGCGCAACAAGCGCAGCATCGCCCTCGACCTCAAGCACCCCGACGGAGCCGCAGCGGCCGCCGACCTCGCGGCCGGAGCCGATGTGTTGGTCACCAATATGCGTCGGTCCGCTCTGGAGCGGCTGGGGCTCGACGCCGAGACCCTGCGGGCCCGCCAGCCCAGCCTCATCCACTGCACGGCCAACGGGTTCGCCTCAGGTGGCCCCTACTCCGATCGGGCCGCCTACGACGACGTGATTCAGGCATCGTCGGGGCTGGTCAATCTGTTCGAGCGGGTCGACGGTACGCCGCGGCTGATGCCCTCGGTGATCGCCGACAAGATCTGTGGCATCACCATCACCCAGGCGGTACTGGCCGCGGTCATCCATCGCCTGCGGACGGGTGAAGGGCAGAGCATCGAGGTTCCGATGTTCGAGACGATGGTGGCGTTCAATCTCGTCGAGCACCACCGGGGCCACACCTTCGAGCCGCCCATCGGTGATATCGGGTACGTCCGCCTGCTCAACCCCCACCGTCGTCCCTACGAAGCGGCCGACGGCTGGATCTGCCTGCTGCCGTACACCGACCGCGACTTCAAGCACTTCTTCCGCTTCGTAGGCCGCCCCGACCTGGCCGACGATCCCCGGTTCTCGTCGCACAGCAACCGCCTGGAGCACATCCAAGAGCTGTACGGGTTCATCGGCGAGGTCGCCGGTGACCACACCGTCGACGAGTGGCTGTCGTTCATGGAAGAGCAGTCGATACCGGCTAGCCCGGTCATGGACCTCGGCGAGATCCACGACGATCCCCAGGTCGTGGCCACTGGCCTCATGCCGCTGGCTGAGCATCCCACCGAGGGTGCCTACCGGCAGGTCAACGACTCGGTGAGCTACGACGTCAGCCCCACCGCCATCCGCAGTCATGCACCGCGACTCGGACAGCACACCCGCGAGATCCTGGGTGAGCTGGGCTGGCACCAGGAACGAATCGACGAACTGTTGGCGGCGGGTGGGGCTGCCGAACGAGAGCAAGACACCTAGGGGGAGATTCATGACCGGACTGCTGGAGAACAAGATCGCCATCGTCACCGGAGCGGCATCGGGCATCGGGGCCGCGTCGGCGCGGCGCTTCGCGGCCGAGGGTGCCGCGGTAGTGGCCGCCGATGTGAGGGGGGCGAAGGCTCAGGAGGTGGCCCAGAGCATCGTCGACGATGGAGGTCACGCCATCGGGGTCGAGGCCAACGTGGCCGAGGCCGAACAGGTGGCCGCCATGATCGACAGCACCGTGCACGAGCTGGGTGGCATCGACGTACTGTTCAACAATGCCGGCACCCTCCGCCCGGGAACTGTGGTCGACCTGGCCGTCGAAGACTGGGACTTGGTGATGGGCGTCAACGTCCGGTCGGTCTTCCTGGGCGCCAAGTACGCGGTGCCGGTGATGGTCGAGCGCGGCGGTGGGTCGATCATCAACACCGCCTCGATCTCGGGCCTCCACGGCGACGGTGGTTCGGTGGTCTACGCGGCCAGCAAGGGGGCCGTTATCAACCTGACCCGGGCCCTCTCGACCGACCACGCCCCCAATGGGGTGCGGGTCAACGCCATCTGCCCCGGCACGATCGAGACCCCCCCGGTGCTGCGCATGATGGAGAATCCCGAGGTTCTGAAGACCAACCTCGACGCCCACGCCCTTCGACGCCTGGGTAAGCCAGACGAGATCGCCGCGGCCGCCGTGTGGTTGGCCTCCGACGAATCGTCGTTCGTCACTGGAGAGGCTCTGGTGGTCGACGGCGGCCTCCGGGCCCAGTCGCCGCTGGGCACCCTCGCCGATCCCAGGCCCGCGCATCTGCGCTGATCACGCCCCCACCCCCTCCAAATTGGGCAGGTTCGCCACAAAAAATGGGGGTCAACCTGCCCAATTTCGGGTGTTTTGGGTGTTTTGGGTGTTTCGGGTGGTTCGGGTGTTTTGGGTGTTTGGGCCGGGGGCGGCTGCGTAGCTGGGGTCGACGACGATCCAGGTGGCGCGGGAGATGACGGCGGCGCCGTCGTCGGCGTCGACCAGGGCCATGTCAGACCAGATCTTGCGACCCTCGCGATGTG
>JAAEMS010000063.1 GCA_024225275.1 Actinomycetes bacterium | reverse complement strand
GGTAAGTGTATTTCATCAGGTGACACACCGGAATTTGCAGTCGAATCCGTTGAAAGACGGTGGAAATATGAAGGTGCTGAAACATATCAGAATCAGAATGAAATATTAATTCTTGCAGATGCGGGCGGAAGCAACGGTTACAGACCCCATATGTGGAAAGTCGGTCTTCAGAAAATACTTTGCGACGGATACGGACTGACAGTAACAGTATGTCATTATCCGCCGGGAGCTTCAAAGTGGAATCCGACAGAACATCGCCTGTTCAGTGAAATCAGCAAAAATTGGAAAGGAACGCCTCTGACTGATTATGAGACAGTACTTAAATATACTCTGAGTACAAAAACAACTGCCGGGCTCAGAGTAAATGCGGTTTTAGCTGATAAGAAATACCAAAAGGGCATGAAAGCCTCTGAAAAGGATTTGGAGAAATTAAATATTCAGCGGCATGAATTAAATCCGTCATGGAATTATACACTTTATCCAAACTGAAAAATTCCAATTT
>JAAEMS010000062.1 GCA_024225275.1 Actinomycetes bacterium | reverse complement strand
TCGCGCCTGAGGTCCGGTTGGCTATCGCTCGATGTCGGATCTCGCGAACACCGGGAGAAGCGTGACGCCTATGTCAGCGAGGGCCTGACCACCGCCTTGGTCCCTGTCGATCACACACGCGGCCGAGCTGACGATCGCGCCCGGTTAAGGAGGTCCTGGGTCGACAAGACGATCTGGCCGCCGGTGGTGACCACATCTTCAACAATGAGTAGGTGTTTCCCCTCGATCGAAGGGCCCTCGGCCAACTTGGCCGTCCCGTACTCATTGGCCTTCTTGCCAACGAACACCACCGGTATGCCTGAGGCCAACGAAAGGGCGGTGGCTACGGGAACACCGCCGAGTTCGAGGCCAGCGAGCATGTCAGTATCGGCCGGGATCAGCTTCTCCATGTGGGCGGCAACGGCCGCCAAGAGTTCAGGATCTGACTCGAACCGGTACTTGTCGAAGTAGGTGTCCGCCTTCAGTCCCGAGCCGAGACGGAAGTCCCCTGAGAGCTGGGCTACCTCCGAAACTCGAGCGGCCAGGACATCGCGCTCCATGTGGTCGATCCTGCCCGGTGCGCCAACGCGAAGCCTCCATCACCATCCCGGCTCAGGGGGCAGGCTGGCGCCGGGATATCGGGCGAGCGATAGGGGATGTTTCGGGGCGCGGGTTCGCTGGGGTGGTGGTGCGGTGTTTGCAGGGGGGGTCAGGTGTTGTGGTCGCAGCCGACGGCGACCTCGAGGGCGGCGCAGATGGCGCGCATACGTTCATCGGAGAGCCGGCCGACTCGGTCGGTGAGGGTCGCGGTCGAGACGCTTTCGACCGAGTCGAGATTGACTGCCGACGGGCGGGAGATCGGGTCGTCATCGGGCTCGAGGATGACCTCGCTGGCGAGCCCGCGAATGGTGGTGGTGCAGGGTGCGATCAGGGTCCGGCGCAGTCGTGGGATGGCGGCGTCGCGGGACAAGACGACGACGGGGCGTCGATTGATGTCGGGGAGTTCGCACCACCAGAGTTCACCCCGTTGGGGGAGATCGGTCATGTTGTGGCTGCGGCTTCGCGGAATGAGGCGAGGTCACCCCATTCGTCGGGTTCGTCAAGTGGGTGCTGGTCATAGGCGTTGTAGCTCTGGTCGATTTCGGCGGCGCGGTGTAGGGCGGCGAATGCGGTCAGGGCTTCGTCGAGTAGAGCGGCATCGTTGAGGCCCGCTCGGAGTTGGCGCGCGGTGGTGAGCAGGGTCTCGTCGACGGTGGTGCTGACTCGTACGCGGGGCATGGCATTAGTATGCCACGTTTGGGGTGCAGTCCCTCAAAGGGGTCAGGGATTGTCGGGCAGAGCTGGGATGGCGATCAGGGGTGGGCTGTGGCCCCTGTCGGTCTCCGCCACGTACCCGGCGAAGGGGGGTGGTGGCTGTTGGGATCATGGGCGGTTGGTGTGGGATGGCCAGGTGTCGGATGGATTGACCCCACTACCCGGATGAATCTCTGGGCTAGATGACGACTCGTGCAGCGGCGGTCGACTGGTCTCCGGTGTTGGGCGTGTGCGACCGCTCGATCAACAACAGTTCGGCTTCCTCGGCTGCCTGGGGCTGGTGCTCCACTCCGGCCGGGACAACGAACGGCCTGGGTTGGGAGGTCGGGTGGCATTCCTGGAGTCTGGCAGCCAGTCGGGTGAAGGGTGGACCGTCGGCGAGACCGGGCGTTCGATGTCGCCCACGGGGATGTCCTCATCCCGGATGGGGTCGGTATCCGGCGGGATTCGGGGATGGTCGGTAGGGGATGGTCCGGGCTAGCTGCCGGTGACGTAGGCGACGACGACGTAGGTGGTGTGGCGGTCGAAGCTCTGGCGTCGGTGGTCGTAGATGGTGGTGGTGCGGGGGTCGGCGGTTTGGACTTCGCGTAGGGGGACGCCGGCTTCGGGGGCGGCCGTGATGAAGGCGGCTCTGACCATGTGGGGATGGACGTGTCCAAGTCCGGTCTTCTTTCCGATGGATTGGATCCATCGGTGGGCGGTGCGCCGGTCGAGACGGGTGCGGTCTTGGCGGCGCAGGAGAGGTCCTTTGGTGCGTTCGCCGATGAGTAGGTCGAGGGTGCGGGCGGTGCGGGGTACGAGGGGAATGACGGCCGGTTTGTTGCCTTTCCCGATGATGCGCAGGGTTCGGTGGTCACGGTCGGTTCCGAGGTCCTCGGTGTTGGTTGCATATGCCTCCGACACTCGCAGGCCGTTGACACCGAGCAGGACGGCGAGGGCAGCGTGGTCAGGGCTGATACCGATCCGACGGCTCGATCCCCGCGCGACCTCCCGCTCACCCTTGGCCACCGTGTTGCGCCCCAACCCCGACGACTCAGCCACCGCGGTCTTGGCGCCCCGCCCCATCATCGTCGACATCACCCCAGCCACGACCCGCCGCTGCACCCCATTCAGATGCGGCAACACCGCCTCGAAGAACCCCCCCAACTCATCCCGTGACGCTCCCACCCACCCAGACGACACCGCGCCAACAATCCTGGCGTTGGCCCAACCGGTAGATGGTGTCGTGGTCGACGTCGGTGTCTCACGCGGCGAGGAGTTCCTCAACGTCGCGGTACGAGAGTCCGTCGTGGAGGTACCTGCTCACGGCCAGCCTGATCACCTCGGGTGGGAACGGGTAGCCGGCCAACGATTCGGACTCAGCAGCGGCACGACGATTCCCCCGATCACCATCGCTTCTGGGCACCGATCCGTCAACGCATCGGTGCCCACTCAACCGCCGGTTCGAGGGTGTTGTCAACCCTCACTCTCGGGCCGGGCACGGCTCGATCTGGGATGTCGCGGTGAGGGAGTATCGGCGTCTGCTAGTCGGTTTGATACGAGGGCGCAGTCTCGGCGACCGCCTGCTCCCATGGTGTGGCGTCGGCCCAGAAGCGGGTTGCGAACTTGGATGCGTCGACGTGGAATGGACGCTCCCACTGATACAGCATCTCTTTCAGCTCCCGGAGATCGGCGTTGAACAAGCCGAGAGCGGACATCACGAGCTTGGGCATCGCTTGGATCTTCAGTGGCTGGTCGAGTGCGTCGGCGAACAACTCGAGCACCTGGCGGACCGTCTGGTCCGGAGCGTTGGGTACGTTCCAGGCTTGTCCCATGGCGTCGTCGGCCTCGCCGACCGACACCAGCGCCCGGGCAATGTCGGGTACGTACGCAAAGGAATGTGGTTGGTCCGGGTCACCGACAACCTGGGCCGACTTGCCCTTGGCCAGGCGACCGACTGACAAATCGCCCAATGCGGCGTTGGACACTCCCGGGCCGTAGAAATCGCTGGCTCGAACCGAGACCGCCTCGACTCGACCGGCCTCGTGGGCCTGCTGCCACATCCTGGTGATCTCGGACCGGGCCGCCGGCTTGTTGCCGTAGTCACTCAACGGGAGGTCCTCGGTCATCGGTACCGTCACCGGCCCGTACATATAGCAGTTGTCCATGAACACGAACCGGGCCCCCGCAGCGGCGGCACCGTCGAGCATGCCCGCCATCATGGGCGGCCATCTCTCCGGCCAACCCTGATAGCTGAGCCCGACGCAGGAGTACACGATGCTGGCATCGGCGCAAGCCTTGATCGCCTGACCTGAGTCGCTGATATCGGCCGCCTCGAGCTCTACACCAGGGGGCACCGATGCTTGCCCGCTCCGAGTGACCACGCGGGTCTCGATCCCCTCAGCAACCAACCGGTCGACAAGCGCCCTGCCAACCGGCCCCGCACCCAGCACCACCGCCCGTCCATCACTCATTGGCTCGATCCTTCCTCTGTGTGCCCCTTGACCGATCGCTACACGGACTGGTCGACGTGGTCCCGTGGCCCTCGCCGCCGTAGCCGGAGGGAGCCTGGCAAGGGTACCCGCTCCTGATCAGGGCCATGCCGGGCCGCATCCCACAAACGCTGACCCCGGCCGGGCAGCCAGTCTGCACGCGAAACTCGTATGCGAGGCGTGACCAGTCATCCACATGGTCCGACTCCGATGAGCTTGCCGCGGTGATCTGACCGAACCCCGACACCCAACCGGCAGAACCGCGCCCGCCGATCGATCAACGCAACAGTGCCCCACCGGGAAACATGAACCCGAACCCGCCAACTCCGAGTGTCTCGACCAGGTCG
>JAAEMS010000061.1 GCA_024225275.1 Actinomycetes bacterium | reverse complement strand
TTAGTCCACGCGTCAGGTCCGGCGGCGTCGATGAGCAGCGGTGTGAATCTCTGCACCCTCCGGTAGACGGTGACATGGTCGACGTCGATGCCGCGTTCGATGAGCAGTTCTTCCACATTCGGTAGGACAGCCCGTAGCGTAGGTATCAGCACACGGCCAGCAAGATCACCTCGGGAGGGAACCGGTACCGTAAGAAGGAGGCGGACTCGACGGCGGCTGGGACGATTCACCCGATCAGCCTCGCTGCCGGGCACCCGATCCGTCCACGCAACGGTGCCGACGAACTCAGCGAGCGAATTCTGGAAGAGCAGCCGACAGCGTATTTGCCCCTGATCGAAGAAGAGCGAATGAATACGATTTTGGAAACCCGTGACCTGGCCCCTTCGATTCGGTACTTGCGTGTCGAAGCCCCAAAGATCGCCCGACGCCGCAAGGCCGGGCAGTTCGTGATCGTCCGAGTCGACGGCGACGGCGAACGGATACCGCTGACGATTGCGGACTCCGACTCGGCCGAAGGATGGATCGGTCTCGTTGTCCAGGGGGTCGGCAAGACCACCAAGGCGATCAACCGCCTCCAGAGAGGTGACTCGCTCAGTGACGTCGCCGGGCCTCTGGGCATGCCGTCGCGTATAGAACTGGTCGGGACTGCTGTGGTCATCGGCGGCGGCGTTGGCACCGCTATCGCATATCCGACGGCCGTTGCTCTCAAGGAAGCCGGAAATCGCGTTGTCTCGATCATCGGAGCACAGACGAGCACCCAGGTCGTGCTGGAGCCAGAGATGAGGGATGCCAGCAGCGAGCTGTACGTAGCGACCGATGACGGATCGGCGGGATATCACGGTTTCGTGACCGGGAAGCTGTCCGAGCTCATCGCCGAAGGAGGCCGGATTGATCTTGTGGTCGCCATCGGACCCGTGGCGATGATGCGGGCCGTTGCCGAAGTTACTCGCCCCCATGGCATCGAGACGATCGTGAGCCTCAACCCGGTCATGGTCGATGGAACTGGAATGTGCGGCGGTTGCCGGGTTGCCGTTGGCAACGAAACAAAGTTCACTTGCGTCGATGGGCCGGAATTCGACGGCCACCAGGTCGACTTCGACCTCCTGGCCCGGCGCAACCAGGCATACGCGAGCTTCGAGCGGGCCCGCGATGTCGCACCGGCCACGGTTGCCGACCCGGCGGAGGCCACATGAACGAACTCACGAAACGCGAGCGAATGGCGATGAGTCGGCCCGACATGCCGGCGCGACCCACCGACCAGCGAAAGTCGGATTTTGACGAGGTCAACCTGGGCTTCACGGCCGGGCTCGCCATCCTCGAGGCCCAACGGTGCCTGATGTGTCGCCGGCCCGTGTGCATCGAGGGGTGTCCGGTGGGAGTCCAGATCACAGACTTCCTTGACCTGGTGGTCGCCGGGGAGTTCGGTGCAGCGGCCAAGGTCATCAAACAAGACAATTCGCTGCCGGCCATCTGCGGGAGGGTGTGCCCGCAGGAGGACCAGTGCGAAGGCGCCTGCGTTCTGGCAAACAAGGGCCGACCCATCGCCGTTGGAGCGTTGGAGCGGTTCGTGGCCGACTATGAGCGAGATCATGGTCTGATGCACGCCGAACCTGCCACGATTCGAACCGGCAAGTCCGTGGCGATTGTCGGCAGCGGCCCGTCCGGGCTGGCGTGCGCCACCGACCTAGCCAAGGCGGGCCATGACGTCACGGTATTCGAGGCCCTGCACGAACTAGGAGGAGTGCTCTCCTACGGCATACCCGAGTTCCGCCTCCCCAAGAAGATCGTCGCTGCCGAGGTGGAGCAGCTCGAACTTCTGGGCGTGCGGTTTGTCACCAACGCCGTCATCGGGATGATGGACACTATCGACGACCTCTTCGACGAGGAGGGCTTCGATGCCATCTTCATTGGGGTTGGCGCCGGTCTGCCGCGGTTTCCGAATGTTGCCGGAGAGAACTTGGTGGGTGTCTACTCCGCCAACGAATTCCTGACGCGGGTGAACCTCATGAAGGCCTATCAGGCTGACTCGGACACCCCCGTCTACGACGTGACGGGCAAGAGAGTGGCCGTCTTCGGCGGTGGGAACACGGCGATGGATGCAGTCCGGACCTCCATCCGCCTCGGCGCCTCCAAGGCGACCATTGTCTACCGGCGCTCACGGGACGAGATGCCGGCGCGCCATGAGGAGATCGTCCACGCCGAGCACGAGGGAGTCGACTTCAAGATGCTGGCCGCCCCTCTCGAGTTCCTTGGCAACGACGACGGATTCCTCACCGGGATGCGGCTTCAGGCGATGGGGCTGGGCGAGCCCGACGAGTCAGGGCGCCGACGTCCGGAGCCCATTGAGGGTGACGTGACAACCGAAGACGTCGACATGGTTGTGATCGCTATCGGCAATGCCCCCAACCCCCTGCTGGCCAAGACGGCGACCGATCTCGAACACACACGGTGGGGAACCCTGGTCGCAGATGACGCAACCGGACGCACTTCCAAGCGCGGCGTTTTCGCCGGTGGAGACATCGTGACCGGTGGGGCCACCGTCATCTTGGCCATGGGCGCAGGACGGCGAGCCGCCGCTTCGATCAATGACTTTCTTGAGTCCGGTGAGTGGGAACTGCCGGCGGTTGCGCCGCTCGAGTAGTACCGCCAGACGCTCGATCGGCTCGGGCGGCGTTTCCGAATTGGATTGCGTGTGGCTGCCCGATACTGCGTCGTGGAGCAATGCGGAGACCGAGCCCGGCGAGCTCGCCGTGGATGAGTCGGTGGCCCCAGGTCGGGTTCTCGTTGGTGAGGCGAAGGACGACTTGTTGGATCTCGGTTGCTGAGGCTGGCCGCCCCGGTCCTTGTGAGGGTTGTCTCCAGTGACGGGCGATGCGTTGGCGGTGCCATCGGAGCAAGGTGTCAGGGGTGAGGATCCAGCCCGCTCGCTGGGGGCGGGGGAGGGCGGCCGCAGTCGCGCCGAGCGTCTGCTGTCACGTGTTTCCGGCATGCTCACCTTCGCGGTTGACCTCGGAGGTAAGGCTAGCTAAGCTAGGACCATGGTTACCCATGTGGTGAACACGCATGATGCGAAGTCGCGACTGTCAGAGCTGATCCGCGAGGCAGAGGAGGGGATCGAGGTGATCGTCGCGCGCAACGGCCATCCTGTCGCCAAGATCATTCCGTGGGTGCCTGAGCGCCCGGCGCGGGTGCCCGGCGCTTGGGCTGGTCGAGTGCATGGCAGCGACGATGCCGTTGCCTCCGACGATGAGATCGTGGCGGTGTTCGATGAGTCCGCTGCCCGAACCGCACCGTGAGGATCCTGCTAGACAGCCACGTTGCGCTGTGGTGGCTCGAGGACAGCGAATCACTTGGGGTGAAGTGCCGCGCTCTGATCGAACATGCCGACGAAGCCTTCTTCTCCGCGGTCACTCCCTGGGAGCTCGGTATCAAGCGGGCGCTGGGGAAGCTCACGATGCCAGATGGCCTGACCCAAGCACTGACTTCGAGTGGGTTCGTGGCGCTGGATATCTCGGTGGACCATGCTGAGCGCGCTCCAGTACTTCATCTTCATCACCGCGACCCCTTCGATCGATTGCTCATCGCTCAGGCGCAGCTCGAAGCCCTGACGTTGGTCAGCGCCGACGGCAGCTTCGAAGCCTATGAAGTAGAGGTCGTGGACGCCCGGCGGTGATGCTCGTGATGCCTGGAGCGGAGTCAGTCTCGGGGTTGCTCCGCAAGGGAACGTCCTCAACTTCGGGTTTGCCGAGGAGTCCCGCGGACTCGTCATCGAAGTCGATGGGCCGCACGAGGGCCGACTGCTCCAGTACGACGGCACGGCCGGCCAATACAGCACGCCGGACGAGTTCTGGTCCTTCACCCCAGACTCAGTCGTCGATTGGGCAGCATGTTCAGCAGATCTCGCAGAGGCGGAGATCTTGACTTGCCACCACCCTGAGCGCCTCAGCGAACCGACAGTGAGGGTCGGAGACGCCGCGTTCACTCACGGTGACCACCCCTCTGCTGCCCTCTGAAGTGCATTCGATTCTGCAAGCGAACCGGTGTGGCGTGGGAGTCCTGGCCCTAGGGAGTCTTCTGGACATCACTCTTTGAGCGAAGGAGCTGTTCGCTGGGAGGCAAGGGGAGGCGCGCAACGACTGAACGATGATGGGCTGGGTGGCGGGAAGGGCAATGACTGTGTCCAGGGTGGCGGTCCCGTGGTGCCCGCAATGCCTGTCGTCGCGGGGTGCTTACTCCAGCTCGACCTGGACCATGACCAGCGTTGGAGCAGCCTTGACGAGGCTCGCTTCGATCGGCTGCTTGTTCTGGTCGAGCTTGATGCCGTACACCTTGGCGTCGCGGGGTAGAGCGCACAGGTAGCGGCTCACATGCTCGCGAAGCTCCTCAGTGTCGCCGTCCCAGAGGTGAGCCGTTCCGTTCACCGTCTTCCGTGCGATCTCGATGGAGACTGGCACATCGCCTTCGCGGAAGTTCTTCCACCAGTTCGTGCTGTGGGCTGACAGGAACCACACGGTCTGGTCGTCCCTGACGTAGCTGAGCGGTGTGACAAACTCGCGGCCGCTCTTGCGGCCGCGAAAGCGCAGGAGCGCGATTGTCCCACTCGCCATTCGGTGCAGCGGCGAGCGCAGAACGGTCTTCATGACGGGGTTGAGAACTCGGTAGAGCCCGTTCTCGGTGGTGGTGGAAACGCTCATTTCATGTTCTCCGATGGTCTGCATGTCTGGTGCTGATCGTCACCCACGGCTGTCGTCCCAACCGAGGATGCGCTTGGCGAGTGCAAAGCCAGGAATGAGTAGGCGCCCCGAGGGTACGCGAAAAGGCTTGCGGTCGATGATCCCGTCGAACGCCGGATCAAGTGGTTGGCCGGCAACAAGGTCGCTGAGAAGCCGCCCGGCCAGCACGCCAACGGTGACCCCATGCCCCGAATACCCGCCGGCGAACAACAGGTCACGGTCCGGTCCAAAGGCACCGATTGTCGGTTTGGTGTCGACCGTCATGCCCGTGTGGCCGGCCCACCGATGGGTGATTGGCACGTCCTCGAGCGCCGGGAAGAGCTGCCGAAATCGCTATTCCAGCCGTAGGTAGTCGGGATGGCCTTCTTCAGTTTCGGCAGCGCCGTCGGTGCAGATGAACCCGTCGCCTCCGCTCAAGAGCACCCTGTTGTCTGCCGTCAGGCGGAACAAGTCGAAGAGCATCCGTGTATCGAGGAACGGTTGGCGCCCACTCCACGACAGGCTCGAGATCTGGGCGTCAGTGAGCGGGGCCGATGCAATGCTGGAAGCGGTGATGGGCAGGACCCGGCCGCGAGAGAATCCCAGATGACCGGAGTAGGCGTTCGTGGCCAACAGGGCCAGCGGCGCTGTCACCGAACCAGTTGGCGTGCCGACGCGAATCGTTGGACCTGCGTCGATGCTTGTCACGGGGGTGCTTTCGTGGACCTCGACACCGGCGCGACGGGAGAGGTCGAGCAGCCCAGTTGCGAGCTTCGCGGGGTTGATCATGGCGCTCGACGGGACCGAGAGTGCCCCCAAGTAGCCAGACACGTCGACTCGCAGGCGAGGCCTCGTCGTTCAACGAGATCCTCGATGACCGCGATCCCGCCGGAGGTGACGTCAAAGACCCTCCGTGCCTCGTCAAGCTGGCCCGCCTCAACCAGGTCATGGGCTGCTTGTGCCGCACCGTTGGTGAACGGCAATGCGAGGCCACAGTTTCGGCCTGATGTGCCATAGCCAACTCGTGTTCCCTCGACCAGCACGATGCGGCGTTCCGGAAACCTCTCCGCGATGTGGAGTGCAGCTGACAGGCCGGTGTAGCCGCCACCGATGATGACGACGTCGGCTTTTTGGTCACCACGAAGCGACTCGAGTAGCGGGGCATCCTCGATGCAAGCTGATTCAATCCAGGGGCAGCCCGACCGGCTGGCGAAGAATGAACCAACTGGAGCGCTGTACCGCTTCCGCTTCTTGATCGAACCCATGTCAGCCGACGCCCCAGTCGTAGGTCTGTGTCGTGATGTCGAGGTAGGGGAGGAGGTCGACGCTTGCCACGCCAGCCAGGGTACGGAAGGTGTTGGAGTGGTCGATGAAGGCGGCGCTGTCTCGGCAGACGACCTCGGCGATCAGGTCGTAGCGTCCCGCTGTCATGACCACGTAGACCGCATCGTCGTGGCCGCCCACCTCGGCCGCGACCTTCCGAGCGTCGTCGCTGACCGTCATGTCGAGCTGTGCTTGGAACCCGAGCCCGAGCTTGGCCGGGTCGGTCACGTAGTTGGCCAGGGCGCACAGCGCCTTTAACCCGTTCTCGGGCTGAAAGGTCAACGTGGAGTCGTAGAGGCGCCCGGCTCGGACCTCGGCGATGTAGTCGTCTGCGCTCATCATGTGTTTGTGTTCGGCGAACCCGGGGATGACCCTGCCAGCCACGATCCCGGCCAGCCCGAGTTCGTCGCAGATCTGTTGGCGAAGGTCGTAGAGCTCGCGTCCGATGCCTCGTCGTCTGTAGCTGGGGCTCACAATGATGTCGGTCCCGTAGGGCCGGTCGGGTCGTCGCCTGAATCGGTGGGTGCAGCGTCGAGGAACGTTTTGAGGTCGTGCTGGGGATTGTCGAAGTCGAAGTGGGCCCGGAGGCCCAGACCAGCAGCGACGGGTTGTCCTCGGTCCCGTCCGTCGAAGCCAATGACCGTTCCTTGGGGGAACTCCTCGGCGAGCTCGTCAGCGTTGTAGAGCGGTCGCCGATCCGAAGCATCGGAATCTCGTGCCGGGGAACAGCACGGGTCACTCGAAGAGCATGCCGCACCCGGTGCCGGCGAGCACGGTGTCCACGCGGGCGCGATCGTCCGTATCGAGGTCGGCGTAGGCTTCTCGGAGCCACTGGAGGCACTTGCCCTGGTACTTGAACGGGCCCTGGCGATACTCGGCGCCGTCAATTATGCACACGACTTCGTCTGCACCCGACTCCAGGGCGTCGTCGTTGGCCAGCATGAACGGGGCGTAGGTACGGCCGGCCTCGATCAGGAGGGCGTGGACGGTCTCTTCGAGTTCGTCGAGTGCAGACCAACCAGCGTCGCCGTCGACGGGTAGCCATGCCAGGTCGTCGACCCGTTCGAGCCAGTTGACGGCCCGCGGCGCTCGCGCGACGGCGATCGCCGTGGGTGTGGGGTCCCACCACAGCAGGGGCTTGAGCTGTCCGTAGAGCGCGAAGTCGGTTCGGCCGGGCCGATCACCGAACAGGAAGTCGCGTTGCGCGAGATGTGCGTGGAGGATGTCGAGCACGTTCCGATACGAATCCTCGATGATCGGGGTGTTGGCTGTGGTCGAGCCAACCAATGCCCGCCGGCTGACCTGGCGCTCGATGACGAAATCGTGCGCGGCGGCGTGTGCATCGTCGGGAAGCTGGAGGTTCCGGTCGAGAGGCAGGAGCAGCCCGGCCTTTTCGATGTCGGGTTCGTAGGTCCAGCGGAAGTGATACATGGCCTTGGTCACCCACTCGTCGGCGAAGTCCTCGAGCAGGAAATCGATGAAGGCGAGCGCGGGGTCGGTGGGCACCACGCTGCGGTCGCGGTGCTCGTCTTCGAGTCGGGTGATCTGGGGCGAAGAGTCGACCATGACGTCCCGGTACCCGCCGGCGCCGTCGGGCCAGGCCAGCACGGGGATGACCGGCACGGGCGGAGGGGGTAGGTCGTCCCATCGGGAGTTGCGCAGCACCCAACGGTGCTGGATGTGGCGGTAACGGAGAACCGCGCGCATCTTCAGGCTGTAGGGCGAACTGAATGCGCCACCGATGACGAGGGGAGGGTCGACCGGATCGTCGCTCAATGCTCCGCCCTCCTGTTGCTTACGCAACGGGCCGGGCTGCCCCGCTCCTTGCGGTCGCTCATGGTGTCGTCTCCTCCGGCTTCGGGATGCAGATGATACCGGCGGCTGGGTCGGCGCTGCCGTCCAGAAGCTCGCCGTAGGTGGCCTCGATCCCGGCGGGCCCCAGTCCTCGACCCGCTTGGCCCGTTGCCCGGGGGCGAAGAAGAACTCCGGTGCCGGCCCTGGTAGGGGAGAGGGGTCAGCGTCGCGTTGGTCCCAGTGGGTGGCACCCACGCTGATGGAGAAGGCCAGCGAAGCGTTGTACTGGCGGTGGATGTCGGCTCGTACCTGCGCCTTGCCGGCCATGTCCACCAGGCCGGCTCGCACCGAGGAGTCGGGCTCGGTGACCTCGTCGTAGGTGGCCACCCTGTCGTAGAGCCCGAGGCCTTCGACGAACGCTCGGTTGCGGTCGGATGTGAGGCCGATGGCTTGCACGTCGGCGCGGGCGGCAAGGCAGGACGCCAGAGAGATCGATGTCTTCGACGATGCGCTGGTGACGATGGCGGTGGAGGCACCCTCGAAGCCGCGGCTACCCAGCTGATCATCGATGAGGAACGAGGTCATGAGCATGCCCCACAGCAGGAGATACTCGTCGATCCTGTCGACGTCGAAGGCGGCCTCGGCCTCGATGTCGCGGAAGTCGGTGTAGGTGGCGGCGTGGTCGGTGCGGTGAGGCCCGACATCGCGGAAGCCGTGGTCGCCCCTGCGCTCGGCTTGAACGACCAGCTCGTCGGCCATGGGGTAGAACCCGAAATGTAGACCCCCATCCCCGATGGCCGGGATCCGGCCCCACGGCGCGTCGGCCGGAAAGAACCCCCAATAGTCGAGCATGTCTCCGGCGATGGCGTAGCTGATGTTGTTGCTGGTGAACGCGAACCGTTCGACGTTCAGTCGCACCTGGCCGCGCCCGAGTGTCGTAGGTGCGGCGTCGACCACTCGCGTGGTTCGGATGTCTTGACGGTCGACTTCGAAGATCATGGCGGTGGAGCGCAGTCCCGATCGTCGAGATATGCCTGTGAGACTAGCAATAGATTCTTGACCGGGTGGGAGTCTTGACCCCACTCACCGGCTGTGTGCGGCGTCGAGGTTGGTACCATCGATCGTCGATGACCGACACCGACGACACCATTGGAGTGGCGGATGGGCGGCTCGCTCGTCGGCAGCGCAACATCGATGCGGTACTCGATGTCGTTCTGGAGATGTTCTCCGAAGAAGCGATGTTTCCCACCATCCAACAGGCCGCCACCAGGTCGGGACTGTCGCTACGGTCCGTGTACCGCTACTTCGCCGACCCCGGTGAGCTGCTCGAGGCGGCCATCAGACGCAGCGACGAGATCGGGGCCGGATTGTCGAAGCTGCACGCCATCGGTCAGGGGTCAGTCGACGGCCGGATCGCCGACTACGTGACCATGCGTCTCAAGCTCCACGATGGCATCGGACCGATGTATCGGGCCACCCTGGTGAACGCCGCTCGCCATTCGCGCATACGCGATGAGCTGGCGAAGAACCGCAACGCCATGCGCGAGCAGTTCGAGCTCCAGTTCGCTCCTGAGCTCGCCGCACACAAGCCTGCCCACCGTGAAGTCGTCATCAGCGCCGGTGACCTGTTGACCCAGCTCGAATCCATCGACTACCTCCGCCGCCACCGCCAGCTCTCGGTGGCCGAAACCGGCGCGACGCTCACCGCCGGTCTGGCGGCCCTGCTCGCCTGAGGCGCCGTCGTCAGACTCGAACCATCAGCTTCGCCTGGTTCTCACCACGAAAGAGCATGCCGAGCGCCTCGGGGAACCGCTCGATGCCGTCGAGCAGGTGCTGGCGACGCATCAACGACCCGTCATCGACCCACGCCGCGAGGTCAGCGACGGCTTCGGGGGCGGTTGAGGTAGTCGATGATGGTGAAGCCAACCATCGTGGTGCTCCAGGTGATGAGCTGCGCCTCGACCTCGACCTGACCTTCGCAGAGGTCCGGGGTCGGGTCATGGCTGATCTCCCACGTCTCGTCACCCGGGATCCCACCGGGGTACTCGACGAGGCGAATCTGGGCCGGCTGCACCGGCATTTGCCTCAGCCTTGATTATGCCTATGATACTGGCACTAAATCGGAGGTGGTTCCATGGAAGATCAACAGGACGTGTTACCTCTCATCTACGTGAACATCCACGACGCGACCTTCATGGGCATCACGGGTCAGCTCCCGATCAGGACTACGACGCCTTCGAGGAATACCATCGCGCTGTCTTCGACCGAACCGAGCACCACCTCGCAACCATGGACGCGGCCGACTTCGATCGCGTCATCATCGCCCCGCCGTAGCCGCCACAGGTGGCTGACACCTACAGCGCCCGCTGCGCGGGCCCGCAGGGCTTCGTGGGCTTGGGAGGGATGACGGCCTGATGCCGCGCTATGGAACGATCAATTCCGACTACATCGCCTCGTGGTTCCAGCGGAAGGACCCCGGTGGCCCGATGTGGGCGCTCAACCTCATGCAGTATCGGGAGTGGGCGGAGTACGCCGACGGACGTGAGACCGATCTCACCGGCGTCGAGGCGGACGACCGGTACGCCCCCCATGAGCACCTGGCCGCGGTCGGATCGCGGATCATCCTCATGGCCCCCGTCGTGCACCATCTCCGCGGCGACGACCGCCGGTGGGACCGGATCGCCATCGCTCAGTACCGCGATCGCATGGCGATGATCGAGATGAACTCGTCGGAGTCGTTCCAGGCCGACGAACAGCACAAGGACGCGGGGATGGAGTTCACCATCGTGATGGCCGCGTTCCCGGTCGAGGGCGATCCGGCCCCACCCCAGGAGTCGGCGACCGGCACCGACAAGCTAGTGCTGCTCCACGTGGCCGGCGACCCGGGGGCTCCCGACCTCGCCGAGGGCCTCGACGCCACCCGGATCGGGTGTTTCTGGATCGAGGATCGCTTCATCGGCGACCACCGCACGTTCGCCGAGGCTCGCCTCGACCTCATCTCGCCCGCCGCGGCAGCTGAACTCGCCTCGCTGGAGTTCGTGCACGACGACTCCAGCTACGCCGTGATCGCCGACCCGACGATGGACGAGGTCGCCCGCTCGCTCACCGACCCCATGAGGGTCCTCTTCTGAAAGGCCGTTGCACCGATGCGGATTCTCCGTAGCCCCGACGATGCCATCGACGGTCTCGCCGGGTACCCGGCCGAACGCCGTTGGGTCGAGATCCCGGCCGGCGACGGGCAGCGCCTCCGCGTGCACCTCGTCGATGCGAACCCGACCGACTCGCCACCTGGGTCGGTTGTGGTCATGTTGCACGGCAACCCGTCGTGGTCCTACCTGTGGCGCCATCAGGTCGGTCCAGTCGTCGCCGCCGGCTACCGGGTGATCGTCCCGGATCTCGTCGGCATGGGGATGTCGGACAAGCCGTCGGAGCTCGGCGACTACACCGTCGACCGTCACGTCGAATGGATGCGCGCCCTGCTCGTCGACGAGTTGGCATTGTCCGACGTCGACATGGTGCTTCATGACTGGGGCGGCATCATCGGCATGCGTCTGGCGGCCGAGAATCCCGGACTCGTCAACCGCATGGTCATCTCGAACACCGGGCTGCCTGACCGTGATCCGGCCGAGCCGCTGCCCGACGACATCGAGGCGACGGGACCGTTCGCCGACTTCCAGAAGATGGCGCGGGAGGCGCCGGTGTGGGAGCCGTGGACGATGCTGCCGATGGTCATGGTGACCGAGCCGGGGGCCGAGGTCGTCGAGGGCTACCGGGCGCCGTACCCCGAGCCCTCGCTGACGATCGGCAGCCGAGCGTTCACCCAGCTGTTGCCCACCCGTCCCGACAATCCCATGTACCCGGCCAACCACGAGGCGTGGAAGGTGCTCGAACAGTGGACCAAACCGGTGCTCACGATCTTCAGCGACCAGGACGTCGTTGCCCCCGACGGGTGGAAGCCGATCGTCGCGCGCATCCCTGGTGCCGATGGCAAGCCGCACGTGATCCTCGAAGGTGGTGGCCACTTCCTCCAAGAGGACATCCCCGAGGCGTGCAACGAGGCCCTCTTGGCATGGCTGGGGCCGGCGCAGTGATGGGGCCGGATCCGAGGCTCGGGACCCCCGAGTGGCTCGACAACTGGACGCTGGGCCGTGGCGTGCGGTTCGAGCTGACAGAGATCGAGACCCGGCGGGTGTTCATCTGCCAGGCAGAAGTGACCGCCACCGAGCTTGCCGACTTCGAACCGCCGGATGGCTTCGTTCATTCGCTGGCCGGTGCGGCGCGGGCCGACATGGCGTTCTTCGCTCGTTCGCCCGGCGCCTGCCGTGACGGACCGGTCGAGACCGTCGAGCTCGGTGGACGTCGCTTCGCCTATGTGGCGCGGCCGATCGGGTCCGACACGCTGGCGTCTGGTGCGGTCGAGTGGACCATCGACAAGCATCACGCCATGCTCTATCGGGCCGGGCGCACCCTCGATGTGCTCGACTTCGGCGCCGGCACCGTCGCCACTCCGGCCTGGGGCAGCACCGACCCCTCCGCCGCGCTGACCGACGGCATGCTCGACGACTCGTGGACGCTGCGCCGCGTGCGGTTGACCGACGACCTTTTCACCACGATCCCCAACCCGGCCCGGGTCATCGTCCTCGACCGGGCCTTCGGATTCCACGGCCCCGTCGACGGGGCGCTGATCGAACGCGTCATCCAGGAGGTTGAAGCCTGATGACGGCGACCACATCCCCCTACACGCTCTATGGCGCTCCGGCGTCGCTGTACACCGGCAAGGCTCGGTCGTACCTGCGCACCCAGGGCATCGACTTCGTCGAGGTCGCGCCTGGAATGGATCGTTACCTCAACCACATAGTGCCGGCCGTTGGCCGGTGGATCGTTCCGTGTCTCGAAACGCCCGATGGTCAGATCGTCCAGGACGGGGCGGACATCATCGATCATTTCGAGAGGGGGCCCGGTCAGCATCTGCGCCGCTTCTCGTCCTACCCCGAGTCACCGACGCTGCTGGCGATCAGTCATGTGTTCGAGCTGTTCGGCGGCGAGGGTCTGTTGCGCCCCGCGATGCACTATCGCTGGAACTTCGACGACGAGAACCTGACCTTCCTCAGCAGTGAGTTCGCGCTGATGGCGCCCGG
>JAAEMS010000060.1 GCA_024225275.1 Actinomycetes bacterium | reverse complement strand
CGGATTGCCAACCGGGCCAGGGCGGCGATGAGGCGGTAGAGAACTCGAGACACAGCCGATCAGCATCGTCCGCGTTTCGCCTGGTCAACCCACACGACCGAGTATTCGGCCCCCACAGGGTGTCGCGTTGCTAATGACCTGCCCCTCCGACACTCGAACAAGTGTTCGATCGCTGGATCGGACGCTATCCGCCGAATCTGTTGTTCACGCTGCGGCCTGTGGGGCTCGGAAACTGTGTCGTGCCTGTTCAGGCTGCGTTTCTGTGCTCTGTCTAGCAGCCGGTGGCGGCCTGTATCGCGGCGCATGCTTCGGCGAGTCGGGCCGGCAGTAGTTCGCAGATCTGGTCGACGAGGTAGGCCTTGGGGATGACTCTGAGATTGTCGAAGCTGGCGACGCAGTCAGTAGGCATGCCGTCGTCGGCTCCGAGTCGTAGCTCGGTAGGGATGTCTCTGATCGTGCGGGTCACGGGTGCTGCGAGGACGCTGTTCAGGACGGGGATCGCGGCGGATCGGGTCATGATGAGGAATGGGCGGCGACCGACGTCTTCGATTTCGCCCCACCAGATTTGCCCTCGGTCTGGAGTTGTCACCATGGCTCGTCGAGGATTGCTTCGCGAAGCGACGCGAGCGCTGCGTGCTCCTCGGTTTGTGTTGGTGGCTGCCGGGTGTAGCCGTCGACGACTGCGCGGTCGGTTCGGCGTTGGAGTTCGAGTTTCATGATGGCTTCGATGCCGGCTCGAACTGCGGCGGCTCGGCTTTCGTAGGCTCCGCTCTTGACGAGTTCGTCGAGTTCGGAGAGGAGCGGCTCGGGAAGTCGTACGGCGATCTGTTCGGTGGCCATTCGAGCAGTATACCGTCCGGGGATGCTGAACGGTATGCAATCCTTGCAGCCCTTGCAGTCAGCGGTCGTCCGTCGGGCCTGTAGGGCTCGGAAACTGTGTCGTGCCTGTTCAGGCTGCGTTTCTGTATTCGTTGATGAGGCCGTCGCATCGGCCGGTTCGGAGCGCCGTGATGGTCGCTGGCGGTGCCGGTGATGGCTCGCCTGCTGGGGCGGGCGGCCGCTGCTCGAGGGAGCGGTGAGGGCACTGTTGCGTTGATCGATCGGTGGGCGCGGGTCGGCCGGCTTGGTGTCGGGGTTCGGTCAGATCACGGCGGCGAGCTCATCGAAAGCGGCCGCCAGGCGCAGATGCTTGCGGCCGGCTTCGGCGCCGAGTTCGTAGTGGCCGCGTCGAAGATTCTGGACGAACGCGTGACCGCGGATCACTACGGACGCGGTCCGATCGGTTCGCAGACCGCGCATCGGTCTCGGCCTGGCCTCGAGTCGGCCGTGGTCCCACTCGATCCGTCGCGTACTGCTCGGTGTCGTGGGCTGCTTCTGGGATCAGTTCATCGATCACACGTAGCAGGGGTGCGGCCAGATCGGTGGTGACCTCGACAGGGTCGCCCGTGGCCGGTCAACGCGGTTTCGAAGAAGTGTGTGGCGGCGGCGATGTTGGGTCGTTTCGACACATAGACGTCGATCACCTGGCCGT
>JAAEMS010000059.1 GCA_024225275.1 Actinomycetes bacterium | reverse complement strand
GGGGGCTCGAGCCACCGACACCGACCCGAGGCCGGCGAATGATCCGACCCTAGCGGCCGGCTGCGACAACCCCTACCCACACGTCGGGCACCACCTCAGGGATCAGTTGAGAAGAGGCGGATCTTCTGTCGTGGTCGTGGTCGGCGCCTCCGTCGTCGTCGTGGTCGGCGCCCTCGTGGTCGTCGTGATAGGCGCCTCCGTGGTCGTCGTGGTCGGCGCCCTCGTGGTCGTCGTGGTCGGCGCCCTCGTGGTCGTCGTGGTCGGCGCCCTCGTGGTCGGCGCCCTCGTGGTCGGCGCCCTCGTGGTCGTCGTGATAGGCGCCCTCGTGGTCGTCGTGATAGGCGCCCTCGTGGTCGTCGTGATAGGCGCCTCCGTGGTCGTCGTGATAGGCGCCTCCGTGGTCGTCGTGATAGGCGCCTCCGTGGTCGTCGTGATAGGCGCCTCCGTGGTCGTCGTGATAGGCGCCTCCGTGGTCGTCGTGATAGGCGCCTCCGTCGTGGTCGTGGTGGTCGAGATGAGAATCGGGAGCGTCGCGGCCGTCACCGTGGGAGGCACGGTGGGCGACAGAATCGGCGGTGCCGCGGCCGCCGAAGGCCCGGTGGGGGTGGGTGTCGTCTCGACAGCGGGGTCGGGGGACCCAGCGGTGCTGGACGGCCTGACCATCGAGACCTGAGGCTGGCCCAGAACGGCGGTGGCCCTCGATACCGACTCGCCCAGTACTCCGGTTTCGGCCTGGGCTGACTCTTCGGTGGGGTCCTGCGTCCCGGCGACAGCCTGGTCGCTCCATCCCTGGATGCCCAGCCGGGAGAGGCCGAGCATCCCGCCCAGGGTGAACACCACCAGTGCGGCTGCGGCCGTGGCCCGCGCCCACCGTGGAACTCCCCGGCCCAAACCTGCGGCTGCCAGTGCGGATCCGCGGGCGGCGGCCTGGCGGGCCGGTGCGTGAAGCTTGACCGGGCAGCCGATGAGCTGACCGAACTTGGCAGCCAGGTCAGGCATGTCGGCCAGTTCGCCGCACAGGACCAGTGACTCGAGGCTGACCTCGTCGAGCCCGACCTGCCCCAACAGATCGGGGAACTCCCTGCCCAGCGCGGAGATACGGTCGAAGAGGGGGGCCAGCAGGGTGCGTCGACGTAGCTTGACGCGCCGATCGCCCAAGGTGATGTCGACCGAGGTGGAGGTCGAGCCCACCAGGGTGGCGACGGCAGCATCAGTGGCCCCGTCGAGGATGGCCCGGGAGACATCGAGATCGAGGGCGTGGTGTTCGACGATGGCGCGAACATCGGCACGCACCGCCCGAGCCGACAGATCGGTCAACTGATGGACAGCACCCACGATCTGCCAGCCATCAGGGCCACCGTCGAGGATCGTGAGCTCGCCCGATTCGGCGCCCATGTCCAGCACTGCCACCGAGAACGACTCATCAGAACCAGCCACGATGCGGTGCCGGGCATGGTCGCGGGCCGCGGCCTCGCCGGTGGGCATGACACCCACCCGCCTGAGGCCCTCTTGCTCCAGGCGGTGGCGGATCCGACGTACCTCACGGCGCGACAACCCGACCGGATGGGTGACAACGACCGGGTAGCGATGACCATCGTCGAGATCAGCAATCCAATCGAGGAGGGCGTCGATCACGTCGTCGGACGTCACCGGACCGCGCCAGTCTTCCCAGATGACGACACCGCCGTCCTGGATCGCCGCGATAGTGGCCCGCCCGGGGCCGATGTCGACGCCAACAGTGACGTCGTCCCGTCCTCGCCCCATTGCTCCTCGCCTATTGGGGATCTTCCGCTCAGTGCGATCCTAAGCATGAACCACCCGAACCCGCCACCCTTGTTCCAACTTTCCTTCCACAGCTCCCAGCCCGATGGCCATACTCAGAGATGTGGGAATGGACCCGACCCGACATCTCCGCCGTAGCCCGTGGGACATCGTCTCGTGCTGGCCGCCACCACGGCCACCACGGCCACCACGGCCACCACGGCCACCACGGCCACCATCGGACTACACCACGGCCGAGGCTGTGATCGATCTGCTCGTCGAGGAACCCGGATTGTCTCAACGTCCGGTCATCGTGAAGGACGGCTAGGCCATCGTCGGCCGGCCCAAGGACCGGGTGGCCGAACTCCTGCGCTGGGGCCCCCAAACCGGCGGTGACATCAGAACGCGTTGGTCACCACCTGGATACCCTGCGGCGTTACTGCGACGACGTCGAAGCGGATGGGCCCGCGGTGGGGATGGGCCGACAGCCATTGGGCGGCCAGCCGACGGATACGCTGCTGTTTGGCGGGGGTGACGGCTTCCAGCGCCGACCCGAAACGGTCGGTTGATCGGGTCTTGACCTCGCAGAACACGACGACCCGTCCGTCGGAGAGAACGAGATCGAGCTCACCGGCTCGACAGCGCCAGTTCTGGTCGAGGACGCGACACCCGCGGTCGCGATACCACTGGGCGGCCCGCTCCTCCCCCGCCGCACCGAGGCGACGGTTGTGGGACACGGGTCAAGCGAGTGTCAGTCGCGGCGTTCCTGGATGCGGGCCCGCTTACCGATCCGGTCACGCAGGTAGTAGAGCTTGGCCCGGCGCACGACACCGCGGCTGGCCACCTCGATGCTCTGGATGATTGGCGAATGAACCGGGAAGGTGCGCTCGACACCGACGCCGAAGCTCACCTTGCGCACGGTGAAGGTTTCCTGGACACCACCACCCGAGCGGCGGATGACCACGCCCTCGAACAGCTGGGTGCGCTCTCGGTTGCCCTCGACCACCCGCACATGCACCTTCAGGGTGTCGCCGGGGTCGAATTCGGGGATGTCGTCGCGGAGACTCCGCGCATCGATGAGATCAGTCGGGTTCATGGCAATCTCCACAGCAGGAGGAGGTCCTCGGGGGGAAGCGCACCCGGTCGGGCCGGGCCGACGGACCAGCATAGGGGCAAGACGCCGAGACTCAAATCCCCTCCCCGAATTCCTCGAGAAGGGCCTGGTCGGTGTCAGTGAGGCCACCACGGTCCTCAATCAGGTCGGGGCGCCGCTCGATGGTGCGCCGCAGCGCCTGGGCCCGCCGCCAGCGGGCCACCCGGGCGTGGTCGCCGGACCGGAGCACCGCGGGAACTTCGTGGCCCCTGAACTGGGCCGGCCGGGTGTAGTGGGGGTATTCGAGCAAGCCGTCGGAGAACGATTCGTCATCGGCCGACTCCTGGTTTCCCATCACCCCTGGCACCAACCGGCCCACCGCCTCGAGAACCACCATGGCGGCCACTTCGCCGCCCGACAGCACGAAGTCGCCGATCGAGAGCTCGTCGTCGACCAGCTCGGTCCGGACCCGCTCGTCGACCCCCTCGTAGCGACCACAGAGCAGGGAGAAGCCGTCGAGAGCGCCCAGCTCGCGAGCCACCGACTGATCGAAGGGGCGGCCAGCGGGGCCGAGGTAGAAGAGGGGCCGGGGTGGTTCGACGGCCTGGACAGCTCCGAACAGGGGCTCGGGCATCATGACCATGCCTGCTCCCCCGCCGAACGGGGCGTCGTCGACGGTGCGATGGCGATCGGTGGTGGCCATGCGCAGGTCATGAACCCGGATATCGAGCAGGGCCTCGCGCCGGGCCCGCCCCAGCAGACTCTGGTCGGCGAAATCGTCGACCATGGCCGGGAAGATGGTGAAGACGTCGATACGCACAGGGCCCAGTGTGCTCAGAGATCGAACAGACCGGGCGGGACCTCGATGATCACGAGGCGTTCGTCGTGCTCGACGCGGCGCTCGGTCACAAAGGTCAGGGGCACCAGGGCCCCCGAGTCCAGTTCGAGGAGATCGCTGGCCGGGTTGGCCCGCACCGACTCGACCAGGCCCCGGTCGGTGCCGTCGGCCTCGACGACGCGTGAGCCCACCAGTTCGTGGACCCAGAGCTCATCGGGATCGTCGATGGGCTCGGCTTCGAGGATGGTGCCCCTCAGCTCCTCGGCCTGGCTGCGGTCGACGACGCCGGCGAACGCAAAGATCCACTTGCCCTGATGGGGCTTGGCCGAATCGACCGTCAGCTCACCCTTGGGCGTGCTGAACCGGACACCAGGGGCCGTGCGTTCGTCACGATGGGAGAAGAGCTCGACGAGCACCTCCCCCCGAATTCCGAACGCCTTGGCGATGACACCGATCTCTAGGAGCTCAGGCATCCGACATGGCCCGGCCTCGACGAGCTCCAGCCAGGCGAGCTCTG
>JAAEMS010000058.1 GCA_024225275.1 Actinomycetes bacterium | reverse complement strand
GTCGTCTCTCAGTCGCCTCCGCCGAGTACGTCGCCCACGACCGACGCCGCTTGCTCGTCGGCCTGGGCGGTCCGGTGGGCGTAGATCTTCATGGTGGTCATGCCGCTGGCGTGGCCGAGCCGGGCGGCGACGGTCGGCAACGGCACGCCGGCATCGAGCAGATGGTTGGCCTGCCAGTGGCGGAGGTCGTGGAGCCGGATCGACGTGTCGACTCCCGCCTTCTTGCGCACTCGGGCCCAGCGGGCGCTGGCGCCGTTGGGTCGCCAGGGGGTGCCGCCGTCGTCGGTGAACACCGGCAGTTCGGGATCGGTGCCGATCTCGACCCGCGACTCGCGGAGTTGCGCCAGGACCCCGACGGTGGCGTCGTCGAGGATCACGGTTCGGGTGGACCGGGTCTTGGTCTCCTTGTCCTCGCGGACTCCGGGTACGGCCACGTGGGAGCGGGCCACGGTGAGGGTCTTGGCCTGCAGGTCGAGGTCGCCCCATCGCACCGCACATGCTTCGGCCCGGCGCATGCCGGTGGCGGCCACGAACCGCACGTAGGCACCCAGCGTCGGGTCGAGCTCCGACGCGGCCACCAGCAGGGCTCGGACCTCCTCGGGTGTCGGAGGGTGCTGGACTGTCTGGGGCATCGATGGGGGAGAGGCCAGCTTGGCCACGTTGCGGCCGACCAGGCCCCAGCGTTCGGCCTGGTTGAGCGAAGCCCTGAGCAGAGCGAACCTCGGTCTCGAGCTTGGCGAGCGCTGCCTTCGCCTCGCGCTTGCTGGTGGTCTGCACCGTGCGGATGACCCGGCGGTACTTGCCAGTCGAGGCATCGCGGCCCGCCGAAACCGTCAGCTCCCACTTGCCTGGGCTTCGCTGTCGCATTGTTCCCATTGCCCACCCCCTATTCGCGGCAGATTCGCGGCAACAGGGCATTCGAAACAAGGGGGTCAGTCCAGAAAACCTGCCCTGACCACGGATTTCTCAGTAGGCCGCCCGGGGCTCGAACCCGGCACCTTGGGATTAAAAGTCCCCTGCTCTACCCGATGAGCTAGCGGCCCACTCCGGAGGCTACCGGTCCTGGTGCGCCCCGCACCCGCCCCTTTCTCAGGCCCCTTGCCCGCTGGCCGATGGTGTCGAAGGGAGGTGTGATGACGATCCGGCCGGTACCCGGGCATCTGGGGGCTTCAACCCTGATGGTCGCGTTCGCCCTCGTGTCGGCGGCCTGTGGCGGTTCGGGTGCCGAGCTCTCCACCGAATCCCCCGCCCCGGCGACCGACCCGACCGTCACCCAGGCCGCACCGGCCCCCAGCTCGATCGATTTCCAGGGCCAGACCATCCCGCTCAGCCTCTCGTACCGGGGATTCGATCCCCTCCCGTCCACCCCTCCCGATCCCACCGGGTCGACATCGGCGCGAACCTCATCGGCGCCGACCTCGCCCACCGAGGGCTACACCGGCCTGCTCGGCTCGCTGACGCCCGACCAGGTGGTGGTGGCCCCGGTGACGGCTGCGCCACCATCCCTGCCTGCCGGTGTCGCGCCCCTGACCGGTCTGCCCCTGGCCGACCCTGGTGTCGCCGGTCGTTCCGCCATCGTGGTCAAGATCGACAATGTGGGCGGGGCCCGGCCCCAGACCGGGCTGCTCGACGCCGACATCGTCTTCGAGGAACGGGTCGAAGGGGGCGTGACCCGTTTGGCGGCGGTGTTCCACAGCCGGGGCGGAACCGTCGGTCCTGTCCGTTCGGGCCGGACCTCCGACATCCCGATTCTGGGCTCGTTCGCCCGGCCCGGCTATGTGTGGTCGGGCGCCAACCGGGTGTTCGGTTTCCTTCTCCGCCAGCAGCCCATCCAGGACCGGGGAGCGGAGACGACCTCGGGCTACTGGCGCTCGTCATCGAAGCGGGCACCCCACAACCTCTTCACCGATCTGGGTCCGGTCTGGGCGTCGATCGATGCCGGAGCACCGCCTCCCCACTTCGAGTACCGCGCCCCGGCCGACCCCCTGGCTGCCGGGGCGGTACCGGCCACCAATCTCACCCTTTCCTACCCCAACGTCACTGTGTCGTGGCGCTGGACGGGAACGACATGGGAGCGCTCGATGGCCTCACGGGTCCACACTGACGCGGCGGGAACTCCGGTACAGGCCCCCAACGTGGTGGTCCTCGAAGTCGTATCGGCGGCCACGGGACTGGTGGCCTACGGTGCGGACATCACCGAGGACGTCTTCGTGGGCCGCGGTCGGGCCGTGGTGCTCACTGGCGGGCACTCGATCGAGGCGGTGTGGACGAAGTCGACCCTCGTCTCGGTTGCCACCATCACCCTGGCCGACGGGACGCCGGTGGGCCTGACCCCGGGTTCGACCTGGGTGCAGTTGGTCAACCCCGGCACCATCGCCATCAGCTGACCCGAGTCCTCAAGCGGACCGGGCTCCGGACGGCACCGCGACGCCGGCGTCCTCGGCCAGCCTCACCCGGAGGTCCTCGATCGTCATCGGCCGGGCGAACAAGTAGCCCTGGGCCCGGACCACGCCCATCTCGAGCAGCTCGTCCTGCTGCTCCACGGTCTCGACCCCCTCGGCCACCAGCTCGAGATTCAGGTTGCGGCCCAATCCGACCACCGCATCGACCAGCACCCGACTGTCGTCCTCGGTGCCGAGCCCGTCGATGAAGCTCTTGTCGATCTTCAGGATGTCGACCGGGAAGCGCTTGAGGTAGGCGAGCGACGAGAAGCCGGTGCCGAAATCATCGATGGCGAGTCGGACGCCGAGCCGGCGCAGTCGATGGAGAATGCTGAGGGTGGCATCCGGGTCGTACATGGCCGCCGTCTCGGTGATCTCGAGACAGAGCCGGTCAGATGGCAGGCCCGACTCGGCCAGGGCGTGGGCCACGGTCTCCACGACCTCTGGCTCGCCCAGCTGACGGGCCGACAAGTTGACCCTCAACATGTAGCCGTGCCCGGTCTCCGGCCAGCCGGACGCGGTCGCGCACGCCTGGGCCAAGACCTGTTCGCCCATCGGCGTGACCAGCCCTGTTTGCTCGGCCAGGTCGATGAAGTCGCCCGGGAACAGGAGGCCGCGCTCGGGGTGCTGCCAGCGGACCAGAGCCTCCGCCCCCAGGACCCGACCGTTCGTCATGTCGACTTCGGGTTGGTAGTGGACGACGAATTCATGGCGATCCACGGCCCGTCGTAGCTCGGTCTCGGTCCGGGCCTTGGTGCGCAGGTCCTCGGTCATGTCCTCGTCGAAGAGGGCCCACCGGTTCCCGCCCTCGGACCGGGCCTTCGTCGAGGCGGCCTCGGCGGCCTGGACCACTGCTTCGGTCTGGTTACCCGGTGTGCTCACGGCGATGCCCGCACTGGCGGTGACCTGTACCGGTTGGCCGTCGAGGTGGATTGGCTGGGCGATGGTCTCGACCAGGCGGCTGGCCAGCGCCGTGAGCTCGTCCTCAGCGGGGTCCGGAACCACCAACGCGAACTCGTCGCCGCCCATGCGGGCCACGAGGTTGTTCTTGCGGGTGACCCCGCTCAGCCTTTCAGCCACCACCACCAGGATGTGGTCGGCGGCGCTGGCCCCCAGGCTGTTGTTGAGAACCGAGAACCGATCGAGGTCGAGGGCGATGACGCCCGCTCGGCCCGACACGGTCAGGATGCGGTCGAGGTCGCGGGTGACGCGGGCCCGGTTGGCGAGCCCGGTGAGCATGTCGTGGTCTCGGCGGTGAGCGAGCTCGGCTTCCCGGCGGCGAGCTTCGGTGATGTCTTCGATGTAGGTGAGCAGGATCTGGCCCCGCCCGTGACGGGACGCGAACGTCGACATGTTGAGTCGGGCCCATACGATCCGGCCGTCCCGGTGCTGGTAGGCAACTTCCTCCAGGCGCGTCCCGGGGTCGGTGCCCTTGAACGAGTGCCGGTGAAGCCACTGGACGACTTCGGGGTCGATGATGCGGAGCTGCTCGTTGCCGAGGATCTCGTCGAGCTCGACCCCCAGGAACTTGGCGTAGGCCTGGTTGCAGGTGAGGAGACGCCCCGTCCTGTCGCGCATGGTCACCCCCACCGGGCTGGCGTCGAAGGACTCGTCCAGCAGTTCCTCGGCGCCGAGCCGGGCCAGTAGGCCCTCGGCCAGGGCCGATACCGACATCAGGGTCTCGGTCTCGTCGGCTGTCCAGGCCCGAGTGTCCTCATCGGTCAGGACGATCAGGCCGTTGAGCTCGGTGTCGACCCACAGCCCGCTGGTGAGCCGGCCGGCGGCGGTCGCCGCGATGAACTGGGCGCCACCGGTCCGAATGCGAGCCACCAGATCCTCGAGCTCTCCGGGGAGATTGGGATCAACCTCTCCGGCCAGTTCTCTGACGACCGGACCCTCATCGGCGTCCAGCTGTACGTACGCGGCCGACTGGCAGGCGAAGTGGTCGACCAGGGGGCCCAGCAGGGTCACGATCCCAGCGGTGGAACGGTCGGCCTCGAGGTGAGCGGTCTCGGCGGCCAGGTCGCGCAGGAGGGCGTGTTCGGCGTCGGCAGACGCCAACCGGGACCGAGTCCGGTCCTGTTCGTGGAGGGCGACCGACAGCTGACTGCCACAGATCTGGAGCATGGGGCCCAACTCCGCGCTGGCCCGGGCCGAGGGATCGAGGGCGAACGCACGCAGGTCACCGCGGCCCGAGCTGGTGATCACGGGTGTGGCGGCCACTAGCTCATTGGCGCCGGGTTCCGGCCCCGCCGATGACGACAGGCCGTCGGCGAGTCGGAGCTCTACTCGATCCACCCTCAGGTCGTTGGCGATGACAGCGATGGCGGCCGCGAGAAGGTTGGCCCGCGGCCCATGGCCGCGGAGCGCTTCCTCGATGTGGCCCGCCAGTCGAGCCGCTCGAGCCCAGGGTGGGTGGGTCAGCACGATTGCAGGGTCGGAGGCTGCTCCCTATCCAGTAGAGATCCTGGTCCTTGTACGAACAAGCAACTACCGAAAGGGGATAGCTGGAGAGGTCCATGCCCAACCGGGGGCGCCCGGGCGCCCTACCCTTCACCTGGTGATCTCGCCCGCCTTCTGTCCCCTGTCGCCACGGTGCGGGCGCGCCCTGACCATGGCAGTGGCGGCCATGCTGCTGGCTGCCAGCTGTGCATCGGTGGGTGAACCCGATGCCGGGCAGCCCCCGTCCACCGCCAGCTTCGTGACGGCCACCGCCGAGGCTTCCGTCGTCGAAGACGAACTCGATGCCCAGGTGCGTGTCCCGCTGCCCGCCTCGACGGTCCCGCCGGTGGCCACCACGGTGCCCGAGAGGTTCGACGGGGCCCTCCTCCTGGCCGGTCGGGCCGGTGTCACCAACCTGGCCGGCGATGTCATCGTCGCCGCGGCCGATCCCCTCGTGGGTGTACGGGCTGTCGTGGTCGATGATCTCCAAGGCGGCGTCGTCGTGCTGAACGAGGGCGACGGGGCCCAGTCGATCGAGTGGATTCCCGCCCTCAGCGATGCCCGGCAGCTCCTTCTCGGACCCGAGCTCGCGCTCCACGACGTGGCCGTCGTCGAGACCGACCCGGTGGCGGTGGTCACCAGCCGTGACGCGGCCTCCGGAGCCCAGGTCCTCCAGCTGGTGGCTCTCGAGACAGGGGCGGCCTCTGTGGTCACAACCCTTGCGGGCGCCGATGCGACCACGGTCTCGGTCTCCTTCGGCGGTGGGGTGTTCGGCGTGGTCCGCGTGGGCCCCGGCTGTCCGGGGCTCGACCTGTTCGACACCGCCGGGCGGCTCATCGACGCCCCGGCGGTCCCCGACGCCATCTGCGAGGCCGGTGCCGCCAGCCCCATCGGCCTCGTCGACATCGCCCCCGACGGCCTGTCGATGGCCTACACCCAGCAGATTGTCGATGTGGAGACGGGCCGCCTCACCCGCACCGAGGTTGTCGTGCGCGATCTCCAACAGTCCGATGATGTCCTTCGGGTCGAGGTCGGCGGAGCGTCGGTGACCGTCAGCGCCCTCGACTGGAACGGGCGCCACCTGGCCATGGCGTTCGTGGCGGTGGACGCAAGCGAAGACAACCCAGTCGAGCCGGTCCCGCTCCCGCCCCGAGTCATCGACAGCCAGCTACCGAACCCTCAACCCCAGTCGTTGGCTGTGGGCGGAGTCTTCGGAGTTGCTCTGGCCCGGGTGCCGGTCACCGTGCGCGCCGACCTCTGAACCGGGCCGCCTACGCTGCTGGTGTGAACGAGCACCCTTCCGTCGAGCCCGCCACCGAACCGACTCCGGCCCCCAGTGTCGATGCCCTGACCCACAGGGCGGAGGGGCCAGCCAGCGCCGGCGAGTCGAGCTACGACACTTCGACCGCCGAGCGGATCGAGAGAGAGTTCGCCGAGGTCGAGGCCGCTCTGGGTCGCCTCGACGAGAGCCGCTACGGGATCTGTGAACTCAGGGGCGAACCCATCGACGACGAGCTCCTCGCCGCCGATCCCGTGCGCCGCCACGCCGTGCCCGCCCACACCTGATCCCTGGTAGATCAGTCGCCGTCTTCGGATTTTGCGGTGAGATAGCCCCGCGCCCGTTCGGTGCGTGGGTACTGGTCGACCAGAGCCCAGAACGCGGGGGAGTGGTCGGCGTGCACGAGGTGGGCCAGCTCGTGCACCAACAGGTAGTCGATGACCCAGGACGGGAACTGGGCCGCGGCGCGTGAGACTCGGATCGTCGAGCTCGCCGGCGTACACGACGCCCACCGTGACTTCTGATTGTCGACCCAGCGGATCTCAGCCGGGATCGGCAGCCCGAACTGGGCGCACAGCTCCCCGGCCCGCTCGGTCAGGTCGATCTGGTTGGAATCTCGGGCCCGCTCGAACCGGCGCCGCATCTCGTCAATCCAGTGGGCCTCCTCGGCGGCGCTCATCGAAGCGGGAATACGCAGCTCGATCGTCTGCCCCCGCAGCTTGGCCTCAACCGTCTTGCGGCGTCGGCTGGAGCGCACCACCGCCACCTCGAGGGTCAGCCCGGTTCCTGATCCGTCCGGGGCATCGTCGGCCGGCACGTCGGGGACCTCGAGGTTCCCGTCGAGCAGGGCGAGTTGGAGGGGGTTGGCCATCAGACCCGGCGATCGTCGCGGTCGACGGAGGGCTCGGGCTCGATCAGTTCGACCTCTTCACCCAATTCCAGACGGTCATGATGAGCGTCGACCCACTGGGCCCCCAGGTTCGGGATGCGGCGGTGCCGTTCACCATGGTGATGGTGGATGACTCCGATCACGCCGCCGTGGCACACCACCAGGACCTCACCGCCCCGGGCCCGCCCGCCAACCCGCAGCAGGGCGCCGGTCACCCGGTCGAGCAGGGGTTCGTCGGCCTCGAACGAGGGGGGCAGGCGTCCTTTGTCGAGGTAGCCGGGCCACTGCTCGTCGATCTCCTCGCGGGTCAGCCCCGACCACTCGCCCGCGTTCCGCTCTCGTAGGTCGTCGTCGATCAGCACCGGTCCGACCCCGATCGCCTCGGCCAGGATGGTGGCCGTCTCGAGGGCCCTTTGCTGGGGTGACGAAGCAAGGGCGTCGAACATGCCGAGCTTCTCGGCTGCCCTCATGGCCTGAAGCCGACCGTGGTTGGTGAGCGGTGGGTCAGCCTGACCCTGCCACCGTCCCTGGGCGTTCCACTCCGACTGACCGTGTCGGACCATGAGGAGCCTGGTTGGCTTGGCTGTGTTCGATCCCGCCACTTGCTGTGTACCTCCAGTGGACACCGACCCGGGTGGTGGCTCCTGCCGCACTCTCGCGCTCCGGGTCTACCACCTGGCGGACCTGGGCGTCTTCCTCGGCGGGTAGCCTTCGGGTCGGTACATCATGGCTCGACTACGACTCTTTGCCGCGGCTCGCGAGGCGGCGGGCACCGGAACCGACACTATCGATGGCATGTCGGTGGGCGCCGTGCTCGACGCGGCCCGTTCCCGCTACGGCACAACCTTCGGTGAGGTCCTCGACGGCAGTCGGGTCTGGGTCAACGGGGAACAGGCCGAGCTCGACCATCCGGTCAAGGACTCCGACGAGGTCGCTGTGCTCCCACCGGTCTCCGGGGGTTGCTGAGTGAACCGCCCCAGCGGCCCGGTCGACCATCCTCCCGCGCAGGGCCCGGTCGACGGTCCCTGGTCCTCCGCCGCGGCCGGGGCTGAACCCGCTCCGTCGCCGAGTGTCCGCCACCGTCTGATCGGCTGGCTCGAGGACAGTGAGCGGGCCGGCCCGGTGGCTCGGAGCCGGCAGCGCCGTATTCAGAAGCGTCGCCGGAGCGAGAAGAGCCGGCGCTACGCCATGGTGTACGACACGGCGGGCCCGAAGGTCCGCCTCGGGTTCCTGTGGTTCATCTGGCAGTTCGAGGCCATCTACCTCGGTCGCTGGGCGGTGGCCCTCACCTTCGCCGCCGTGGCGGGTATGGCGGGGTGGCAGGCGGCCAAGACCTGGGTCGACCGTGGCGCGGCCGACGACCGCTGGCTCGTCGCCGGCCTCGTGGGCGTCTGCCCTCTCGCCGCCTGGGCGGGCACCGGCCTGCTGGGGTTGACGATCCTGTTGGTCGCCACCGTGGCCCTGATGCTGGCGGCCGTTCGTGGGCATACGGCCGTGGGCACCCTGGTCAAGGTCGGAGAGATCCTGCGGGTCGTTCTGGTCCCGGCCGTGGGGGCTGGGGCCGTGGTGCTGGTCTACAAGATCGACATTGGTGCCATCGTGGCCCTCTCTCTCCTGGTGGCGGCCTACGAGATGGGCGACTACCTGGTGGGCAGCGGGTCTCCCAACGTTGTCGAGGGCCCGATAGCGGGAATCGCCGCGGTTGCCGTGGTTGGGTTCGCCCTATCGCTGCCTTTCGTGCAGCCGCCCCCATTCGAGGGCACCGACATCCAGCTCTTCGCCGCTCTCGTCGCCCTGATGTGCCCGATCGGCCAGGTGCTGGCGTCGTGGGTGTTGCCCCGTTCGGCCGCCCCGGCTCCGGCCCTGCGGCGCCTGGACTCGTGGCTGGTGGCGGCGCCGGTGTGGGTGGTCATCCTGTGGAGCTACACCCCCTGAATCACCGGATCGACGGCCTCGAGACCTGAGCTTCGACAAGGTCGAGCGGCAACACGGTACCCTCGATGGGTCCGTCAATCGCCACCAGGCCGGAGCCATGACCGCCCGTTTGAGCCAACTCCTCGCTGACGAGAACATCGATCAGCTCGCCTCGATACCCCTCGAGCAGATTCGCGGCCGGCGCGATGACTGCCAGCGGTACGAGGCTGGGTTGTCCCTGGTCCGCCGCTTGGCGCAAGGGCGCCTCGACATCATTGGCCACGAGGCCGCCCGTCGTCGCGACGGAACCGATGTCGACGTGTCCACCCTCATGGGCGATCTGCCCGACATCCTGGGTGAGAGCTCGCGCAACCGTCGGGCCGCCCGCCCCCAAGCCGAGGCCGGGCCCGATGAGATCGACGTCGAGCTCATCACCGAGCTCGACGGAATCGTGAGCCCCTCGATACTGGGAAGCACCACCTCCGAGATCAGCGACGCCGAGCTCGACTCCACCAGCGGCGCCCTCCAGGATTTCGAGCAGAGGGTCTCTGGCCATCGCCGGGCATTGCACGAACGGATCGATACCTACCAGACCGAGATCACCCGCCGGTACCGGACCGGGGAAGCATCGGTGCAGAGTCTCCTGGAGTAGTGGTGTCGAGCGGATCGACGGGGACCGAGCCGACGGGGGAGATGCGGGACGACGTTCCTGTCAACCTCGACGCCGACGCGCCCCGCCGGCAGGACCTGGGTGCCTTCATTCGCGAGCAACGACGCATCACCGACCTGTCGGTCCGTCGCCTGGCCGAGTTGACCGGGGTGTCGAACCCCTACCTGAGCCAGATCGAAAGGGGGCTGCGTCGCCCGTCGGCCGACATCCTCCAGCAGATCGCCCGAGGTCTTCAGATCTCGTCCGAGACGCTGTACGAGAAGGCCGGTATTCTCGACCCTGACGCCCGCGACCATGATCTGGTCTCCGAGATCCGCCGCGACCCCCACCTCTCCGACGATCAGAAGAAGGCCCTGATCCAGGTCTATCGGTCGTTTCGGGCCGAGGGCGAGGTGGGCTGATGGATCGCCTGGCGGTCATGTCGCTGCATACCTCACCGCTGGCCCAGCCCGGCCAAGGTGACAGCGGGGGCATGAACGTCTACGTCCGCGAGCTGGTCGCCGCTCTGGCTCACACCGGCGTCGACTGTCGGGTGTTCGTCCGGCGCTGGAACGAGGACCTGCCCGACGTCGTCGAGGTCGAGCCTGGCTTTCGGGTCGAGCACATCCGGGCCGGTGCCGTCGACCTGTCCAAAGAACAGCTGCCCGACCATGTGGGCGAGTTCACCGACGAGGTCGGGCGCCGGCTCGAAGCTGACCCGGTCGACGCCATCCACGCCAACTACTGGCTGTCGGGGGTGGCCGGTCACCGGCTCAAGCACGAGCTCGACCTGCCCCTGGTGTCCACCTTCCACACCCTGGCCCGGGTCAAGGCCGAGACCGGCGACCCCGAGCCCGACCGACGGGTGCGGGCCGAGACCGACGTCATCCGCTGCTCCGACGCCATCCTCGCCAACGCGGCGGCCGAAGCCGAACAGCTCATTCGTCTCTACGACGCCCCAGCCGAACGAATCTGGATCGTGCCTCCGGGCACCGACCACGCCGTCTTCGCCCCGGGTCCCCAGAGTGGGGCGCGTGAAGCCCTCGGCCTCGGTTCCGGCCCCCTGGCCCTGTTCGTGGGCCGTATCCAGCCCCTGAAAGGGATCGACGTCGCGGTTCGGGCGGTCGCGGCCTCCCGGCACAAGGATCTCCAGCTGGTGGCCATCGGCGGAGCCAGCGGGGTTGATGGTCCAGCCGAACTGGCCCGTGTCAGGACCATGATCGACGACCTGGGCATCGCCGACCGGGTCCGGTTCATCGACCCTCAGCCCCACCACATTCTCTCCACCTGGTACCGGGCCGCCGACCTCATGCTTGTGCCCAGCCGCTCAGAGTCCTTCGGCCTCGTGGCCCTCGAAGCAGGGGCGTGTGGCCTGCCGGTGGTGGCCGCCGCGGTTGGTGGCCTGCGCACCCTGGTCGAAGACGGCAACACCGGTTTCCTCATCGACGAGCGCGATCCGGCCCGCTACGCCTCGGCTATCGACCGCATCATCGACACACCCACTCTGGCCGCCGCCCTACGGTCGCGAGCCGCTCACCGGGCGGCCGACTACACCTGGACCGGGGCGGCTGAGAATTTGCGCGAGCTCTACGAGGTCATCATCGCCGGTGCCCTGGTCGAGTGCGGGGTCTGACCCTGTCGTGACCAACCACCCGGCGACCGCCGCCGAGCTGTCCGCCCTCGCCGCCCACTTCGAGGGGTGGCTGTCCGCCCAGGAAGCCGAGAACCCGCTCATCGACGCGGTGGTCCCCGACGACGCGCCCCGACGGTGGCACGTGAGGGTACGGGGCGAGGAGAAGGACGTCTTCACCATCCGCTTCGACCTGGGCCAGCGCACCCTGCACTACGAGACCTACATGATGCCAGCGCCCGAAGAGAATGAAGCCCGCTTCTACCAGCACCTGCTGGAGCGCAACCTGGGCTTCCACGGTGCCGCCTTCGCAGTGGGCGAGGAGGAGGCCATCTTCCTCGTTGGGCAGCTACCCAACGATCTGGTGGTCGACGACGATGAGCTCGACCGGGTGCTGGGCTCGATGTACGTGTACGTCGAGCAGTGCTTCCGGCCCGCTCTGGCCATCGGCTTCGTTTCTCGTATGTAAACGTAGTTAGACGTTGTTTATGCTATTCGAGTGGGCTAACGTAGTGATGCGGGTCCGGGTCAGGTCCGACGGTGTGCTCGGGGAAGTGTCACCCGACGATCATTGATCCGGGCCCGCCACCCGCACGGCCCCTTGGGCTCGCCCTGTAGGGTCCGGCCATGGCTGAACTACAGATCATCGGTGGGGGTCGGATGGGCGAGGCCCTGCTGGCCGGGTTGCTGGCCGACGGGCTCGATCCCTCGTCGGTACTGGTGGTCGAGGCCTATGAGTCGCGCCGGGCCGAGCTCCAAGCCGCCCACGCCGGCATCCGGGTCAGCGACCATCCCGAATCATCAGTGGGCGTCATCCTGGCCGTGAAGCCCAACGATGTCCCCACCGTCGCCGCGGGGGCCGCGGCAGCCGGAGTCGAGCGGATCCTGTCGGTCGCCGCAGGGGTCACCATCTCCGTCCTCGAAGCCGCGGCCGGAGCCGTGCCCGTCGTGCGGGCCATGCCCAACACCCCCGCGCTGGTGGGCCAAGGGGCCGCCGCCATCGCCGGAGGCACTCATGCCGGCGACACCGACATGGCCTGGGCCGAGGGGATCCTGTCGGCCGTAGGCGTGGTGGTGCGGGTGCCCGAGTCGTCGCTCGATGCGGTGACCGGCCTGTCCGGTTCGGGCCCGGCCTATGTATTCATGGTGGCCGAAGCGATGATCGAGGGTGGTGTGCTCATGGGCCTGCCCCGCGACCAGGCCGCGGCCCTGGCCATACAGACCCTGCGGGGGGCGGCCCAGCTCTTGGCCGAGTCCGACTCCGAACCGGCCAAGCTCCGCGCCGACGTCACCAGCCCCGGTGGCACCACCGCCGCCGGCCTGCTGGCTCTCGAGCAACGAGGTCTCCGGGCCGCCTTCGCCGAAGCCATCCAGGCCGCCACCACCCGCTCCCGCGAACTGGGCGCCTGAGCCCCCTCGACCTGGGGTCACCGTCTCCCCGACTCTCCACAGTTGTCTGCGTATGGGGGGTTTGGTGTCTCGAGTTTGGTGGGCTCTTCCTGGTGTCAGTGGCCATCGGTACAGTTGCTCCATGGCCGTTGAGCACCGTCACGACCTCGAGTCGACACCGTCCGTCGCCGGGTCACCCGTTGACCATCCCGCCGGCGGGGGGACCGATCTGCCCGAGCGGCAGCCCCGCTTCCTGACAGTGGCCGAGGTCGCCGGCCTGCTGCGGGTGTCCACCATGACCGTCTACCGCCAGATCCAAGCCGGCGAGCTGGCGGCGGTGAGGGTGGGCAAGTCGTACCGGCTTCGGGCCGCCGACGTCGACGAATGGATCGCGGAGTGCGTGGTGCCCTCACCCACTGAGCCCTAGCGGCCCCACTGGCTCCAGTGCAGAGCGCGGAGGCGGTTCAGCCGCGGAAGAGAGGAGCGAACTGGAGCTGGGCACCCAGCAGATCGGCCGGTAGCTCACCGTCGGTGTAGATGTGGAGGTGGGTGTAGACATCGACCTCCATGCCGGTGATACCGATCCACTCGACGATGGCGTCGGCCCACCGCTCGTCGAGCAGAGCCTTGCGCAGCGATTGGGCCTGGCCGTCGACGAGGGAGCTGGGATCGGTGCGGGCCACCAGCTGGAGGGCCAGTACCCGCGACAAGACGTCGACATCGTCGGCCAGATAGACGTCGGGGGGATCGGATCTGACCACTGCGTAGGCGACCCCCGCCATGACTAGTAGCCGGCGTCGGTGAGAATGATCGGTGTCCAGAACCCGTCGATCGGAGTTGCCTGGCCGTCCTCGGCGTAACGCCGGAGCCTTTCCAGGCCTATTGGGTCATAGAGCTCGATGGCGTCGAAGACGGTCCTGGGACCCATGGCCCGGAGCGCCTTGTCGCCTTCACTTCCCGGTCTGGGGAGGTTGGACGTCAAGACGATCACCCGCGCGCGACTGTCGTGGGCCTTCAGTACCGAGACGCGCCCGATCGTCTTCCACAGAGTGTCCGTGCGCAGAAGTCCGGGACGGGAGCTGGTGAATGCCCCTGACACATCGACATACCACGGCTCGCCCCCGTTCGGGCTCGTGACTTGGAAGTTGAACTGCAGACCGACCTGGCGAATCTTGGGGTTCTCGACGGGGGGAAGGAAGCCTGCCTCCCCGAGCCGGTTGGCCGCGATGTGTTGGGCCTTCTTGCCCTCGCTGACCGCTCGGGCCTGGAAGTGCTCCTGTCGTTCGTCGGGCTGGAGACCCGCGAGGGTCTCGGTCTGCATCTCGAAAGCGGGTTGCTCGACCGTTGCTGCCAAGTCGGCGAGTCTTTTCCGTCGCGCCTTTTCACTGCCGATCCGGTCGTTCGCCATAGCGACGTACTCCGGCTCGAGGTCGAAGCCCACGCCGACCCGGCCCCGACGGGTGGCGGCCACCAGGGTGGAGCCGCTGCCGGCGAAGGGGTCCAGAACGATGTCGTCTGCGTAGGTGTAGAGGTCGATGAGGCGGGCAGGCAGCTCGATCGGGAAGGGAGCAGGGTGCCCGATCCGGGTGGCCGACTCAGCGTCGATCTCCCACACGTCGCGGGTGACGTCGACGAACTCGTCGTTGGCGATCGTGGACTGGTGGGGGAGCCCGGCCTTCTTGCGTTCGGCCACCGACACGGCCCGGTCGAAGCGGCCCTTGCTGGCAATGATCACCCTCTCGGTGACGTCGCGCAGCACCGGGTTGCCAGCCTTGGCGAACGAACCCCAGGCGCAGCTGCCCGAGGAGGTCTTGCCCTTCTGCCAGATGACCTCACCCCGCAACAGGAGGCCGAGCTCGTCCTGGAGGATGCTGATGACGTCGGCCGACAGACTGCGGTACGGCTTGCGGCCCAGGTTGGCGACATTGACAGCGATACGGCCACCCGGCTCGAGGACCCGTACACACTCACAGAACACGTCGCGCAGCATGGCCAGGAAGTCGAGGTAGGTGGTGGGGACCCGCTCGTCGGGGTGGTCGCTGTCGGATGTGACCGCCAGCTCGTACTCCTTGCCCACGAAGTAGGGGGGCGAGGTGACCACCAGCGCCACGCTGTTGTCAGGCAGCTGGGTCATGTTCGTCGAGTCACCCAGGTGGCACTCGGATGCCGACAGATCGACTTCGAGACGGCGGACATCGGTGGAGGCCGAGATCTCGGGCGGGGTGAAGCGGGCGTAGAACTCCGACGCGTCATGGCTCTCGCGCTTGCCGGCCCCGAACGCCGAAGTCGAAGTCCCCCGGCCGGGTGCCGGTGAGCAGGGCCCTGTCTCAGTCACAGATGCAACCCTAACCAATGCCTGTGACAATCCTGATCCAGCTACCGTCCACTCGGCATGGCTGGCTACGACACGATCACCTTCCTGTCCGACTTCGGGACGAGCGATGAGTACGTGGGAGTCATCCGCTCGATCATTCGCTCGGTCGTTCCGGGGGTCGAGGTCATCGATCTCACCCATGAGATTGCCCCTCACGACATCCGCGGCGCCGGGCTGATCCTGGCCCGCAGTGCCCAGTACCTGGCCCCCGGGGTGGTGCTCGGTGTTGTCGACCCCGGTATCGGCAGCGAACGGCGTCGGGTGGCGATCGAGGTTGGCGGCGGACAATCAGTACTGGTCGGCCCCGACAATGGCATCTTCGCTCCCGCAGTGGCGATGGTGGGTGGAGCCACTCGAGCCGTCGAGCTCAGCGACCCGGCCCATCATCTGCCCGCCCCCGGATTGGTCTTCGATGGCCGCGATGTGTTCGCTCCGGTGGCCGCCCACCTGTGTGCTGGCGTTCCGATCACCGAGTTCGGGCCGGAGATCAACACCGCTTCGCTGATGCCCGGGATCCTGCCCGTCACCCATGAGGAGGACGGCATGCTCCAAGCCGAGGTCCTGTGGCAGGACCGGTACGGCAACCTCCAGCTCAATGTCGGGCCCGAAGATCTCGCGGCGCCCCGGTCGGTCAGGGTGGGGTGGACCGGCCGCGATGAGGTGGTCCCCTGGGTGTCGACGTTTGCTGAGGTGGCCCCCGGAGGCCTCGGGCTGTTGATCGACAGCTACGGCCTGGTGGCCCTGGTGGCTGACCGTACGTCGGCCGCCGATGTCACCGGACTGGGTCCTGGCTCCGAGGTCATCCTGGAGTCAATCGACGACTCCGGGTCTGATGGGGGCGGGAGCACGCCGGTTTCGCTGGGTCCCACCCGATCCTGAGATACTCAGTTCCATGCGTCCTGGCACCGCCCTCGTGATGGCCTTCCTGCTCCTGGGCATTCTCGGAGCAGCCGCCTTCCAGCTCTTCTTCCTGTTTCGCTAGCAGGAGCCGTGTTGTTGCCGCCTGCCGGTGGACCGCCTCGAGTCTGAGTGCGCGGCACCGGCACGGCTAGGAGACCAGGACGGTCCAGAGGGCTTGGCCCAGGTCGTTGGGAAGGTTGGCGACGCTGCGGAGGGCATCCAGGGTGTCGTCCACCGAGACCACCGTCGCCAGAGCCGCCTGGGAGTCCATATAGGTCGGGGCGAAGGCGAGGAGCTCGGGCGGCGGGTTCGACACGTCACTGCCCTGCTCGGGGAGCTGGGTCGAGTTGGTCGTGGTCGACGTCGTGGTCGTGGTCGTGGGAGGGGAGGTCGTCGGTGGGGTGGTGACCGCGGTGGTCGGCGCTGTCGTTGGGAGCGGAGCCGTCGTCGGGGCAACGGTGGTGGGTGCTGTGGTGGTGGGTGCTGTGGTGGTGGGTGGCGCAGTGGTCGTGGTGGGGATGTCGGCGAGGGCCATGAACCGATGGGTGGTCCAGAGCTTGCCGTTGGCGAACGTCACGCCGATGCCCACGTACCGAAAGTCCGGGTCGACCAGGTTGGCGTAGTGCAGGGGGCTGGCGACGAAGGCATCGAACAAGGAGTCCACATCGCCACCCACGCCCACGTTCTCGCCCACCTTGATCCACGGGGCGGTGATGCCCGCAGTGATATCGGGGGCGTGGGCGAGGGTGTCGTCGGCGGCCATCTGGTCGGCCCAGACCCGGGAGGCGGTCACCAGTTCGTTGTCGACCTGGAGGGGGACGAGCCCGAGTGAGCTACGCAACCCGTTGATGCGGGACACGAAGGCCGATTCCTCGGTGGGGGACGCTGCCTCGACCGGCGAGGCGGTGGCGGGCAGACCGACGCTCAGGGTGAGCAGGGCGAGAAGTCCGAGCAGGAGTCGTTTCATGCCTCTAGAGGCCACAGAGAGTGAGTGCAAGTCATCACGGAGAGTGTCGGCCGGGGGATGGTGGGACCTTGAGGTTCCTGGTGGCCGAGTTGGGCGGGACGATCCGAATGGCCCGGTCATACTCGGGCGGCAACGGTGAACATGGTCCGAACGGCCCACCGTGCCGCGGCGACCCAGATGTGGTGGACTGGCAGTGGTGAACTTCGCAGATGCCATCTCCACCCACGCTCCCGACGCGCCCGCCTTCATCAGCCGGGGCGACACCACGACCTGGGGGGAGCTCCGCGACCAGGTGGCAGCGCTGCGCGGAGGATTGGCCGGTCTCGGGGTCGGCCCGGGTCAGCGGGTGGCGCTGGTCTGCGCCAACAACTGGTACTTCGTGGCCTCCTACCTGGCCAGCCTGGGTGTCGGGGCCACGGTCGTTCCCCTCAACCCCCAGAGCCCGGCCCCCGAGCTCGCCCGCGAGATCGAACAGGTCGGTGCCCGCGTTGTCATCGCCGGCCCCACTGGCCGCCGCAACCTCCAGCAGCTCGCCCCCGAGGAACTGGCCCGACTCGAGGTGGTCGTGCTCTGCGGTGAGGCCAGCATCCCCGGCAGTGTCTCCCTCGACGATCTGCTCAGCGCCGACCCGGTCGACATCGTCGATTGCCCCAGCGACACTCCCGCCGCCCTGCTCTTCACCAGTGGCACCGCCGGCAGCCGGAAGGCCGCCATCCTCACCCACGCCAACCTGAAGGCGGCCGCCGAGACCGTTCTGTCATCACCCGGCCGGCTCGGTTCCCAGGATCGGGCCTACGGCATCCTGCCGCTCTACCATGTGTTCGGTCTGGCCGTTCTGCTCGGGGCCGCCCTGATGGGCGGCTCGTCCGTGCTGCTGGTCGAGCGGTTCGACCCCGACGCCGCCCTCGAAAGCATCGCCCACTGGGGCCTGACCGTCGTCCTGGGCCCACCCACGATGTGGGCCGCGCTCGCGGCCCAGCCCGGGGCCGCTCCAGACGCTCTCGCGTCAGTCCGGGTCGCGGTGTCGGGCGCGGCCCGACTTCCTGTCAGTGTGGCCACCGCCGTCCAAGAGAAGTTCGGTATCGAGCTCGCCGAGGGATACGGGCTCACCGAGACCACCTCGGTGGTGGCCAGCGCGTCGGGTCTGGGCGCGCCCGCCGGCTCCATCGGGCGGCCCCTCACCGGGGTCGAGATGCGCCTGGTCGATTCTGAGGGCGATGACGTCTACGTGGGCGACGAGGGCGAGATCCTCGTCAAGGGGCCCACCGTGTTCGCCGGCTACTGGGACGACCCCGAGGCCACCCAGTCGGTACTCACCGCCGAAGGGTGGCTCCACACCGGCGACGTTGGGCTGATCGACGACGACGGCTGGCTCTACCTGGTCGACCGGCTCAAGGACCTCATCATCGTCTCGGGGTTCAACGTCCACCCGGCCGAGGTCGAATCGGTCCTTCGCGAACACCCGGCGGTCGTCGAGGCCGCCGTGGTTGGCGTTGCCCACCCCCACACCGGCGAAGCAGTGCGGGCCTATGTGGTGGTGGGTCAGGGTGGGGCCGAGGAGAACGACGTCATCGAGTTCGTGGGTGAACGCCTGGCCCGCTACAAGTGCCCGTCGAAGATCAACTTCGTCGAGGAGATCCCCACCGGGATGGGCGGCAAGATCTTGCGTCGCGAGCTGCGCTGACCTGAGTCATGCGGCGGTCTCGTCGATGAGATCCATCAGGCGCCGACTCACTCCGAGCGGACGCGTCGACCCCGAGGTGCTGACCAGGAAGCCGGCGAACAGGATCGTGATGCCCAGCGTGAGGGTGACGGCAAAGGCGTCCATCTCGCCCAGCACCGAGTTGAG
>JAAEMS010000057.1 GCA_024225275.1 Actinomycetes bacterium | reverse complement strand
CTAGGGGTCTGTCGGGGATTGGGCCCTTTTGGGGGATCGACCCGAGGATCTGGCCATGATCTACTGGGCCATGGCCAAGACGTATCGCGAATGGGAGCCGGATCAGCAGTTTCTGCTGCCGCCGTCGCCCCACGACTGGCTGAGCCGCGACCACCTCGCCTACTTCATCCTCGACATCGTAGCCAGGCTGGACCTGAGCGACATCGAGAGGGTGATTCAGGCGCGGGACCCGCGGGGTGGCAAGCCCTATCACCCGCGGATGATGGTGGCGTTGCTCCTCTACTCGTACAGCGTGGGCTTGGTCTCCTCCCGCAAGATCGAGCGAGCCACTTACGAGAACATCGCCTTTCGGGTGCTGACCGGCGGACAGCATCCAGACCACGACACGATCGCCGACTTCCGCAAAACCCATCTTTCGAGCTTCAAGGCGCTCTTCCTTCAGGTCGCGATCATTTGCAGGGAGCTGGGCCTGGCCAAGTTGGGCGTCGTGGCGCTGGACGGAACGAAGATCAAGGCCAGCGCCAGCAAGCACAAGGCGATGAGCTATGACCGGATGCGCGCGGAGAAGGCGCGACTCGAGGGAGAGATCGCCGACCTTCTGAAGCAGGCCGAGGAGGCCGACTCTGGTGATGCAGCGCTCACGGCGGGCTCGCTGCCTGAGGAGTTGAAGCGGCGCCAGTCGCGCCTCGACAAGATCGACGAGGCGATGGAGGCGCTGGAGGCGGCGGCGCGGAAAGCGCGGCGGTTGAAGCTGCGTGAGCAGGCTGAGGGGCAGGAGGCGAAGGCTGCGGACGACGACGTTGCGCCGCGAGAGCGCAAGAGCGCAGCGACCAGGGCGAAGACGGCCCGCGCCAAGGCCGATGCACTCAGGGATGAGGACAACGGCGTTGGCGATGATGATGATGACGACGGTGGACCGCGAATGCCGGTTCATCAGCCGCGGCACATGGCAGACGGCACACCTCACGACCGAGCACAGCGGAACTTCACCGACCCAGAGAGCCGAATCATGGAGCACCAGGGCGGCTTCGTGCAGGGCTACAACTGTCAGGCGCTGACCGACGGGGAGCACGGGGTCATCGTCGGCGTCGGCGTGAGCAATCACGCCGCTGATACCCACCATCTCCCACCGATGGTCGAGGGCATGGTCGACACAGTTGGCGCGCCCGAGAAGCTCCTCGCCGACGCAGGCTATTGGGCCCCGTGCAACGCCGAGATATGCGAGAAAGCCGAAATCGATGCCTACATCGCCGTCGGGCGCGAGACCTATCAGCCTGCTCCCAGCGGATCAGTCCTCGGGCCCGACGCGTCCCCGCGCGAACGCATGCTCGATAAAGTCCGGACCAAGGCAGGAAGGCGTATCTACGCGCTGCGCAAACACGTAGGCGAGACGCCCTTCGGACTCATCAAAGCAGTGCAGGGCTTCCGAAGATTCTCAATGAGAGGGATAGCCGCAGCGGATGGTGAATGGTCCCTGGTTTGCACCGCCCACAACATTCTGAAGCTGTGGCGTCATGGCCCGAGCATCGCCTGAAAGAGAGGAGCCCGCGACCCCACCAAAGAGGCAGTAAAACCGCCCTCAGGAAGGCGCTGGAATCGAATCTAAGGCCGTCGCACCAGAGGCAGCCGGTCGTTCCAGGTTCCAACCGCGAGCACGCCAAATCGGCGTCACGAGAGGGCGCCTCGCCGAGGATGGGGGGCAACGTCCGACAAACCCCTAGCGCT
>JAAEMS010000056.1 GCA_024225275.1 Actinomycetes bacterium | reverse complement strand
TGATCATCCCCGATCTGCCGCCCGATATCCCGCCCACCGACTGAACCAGCCTGGGAGTCAACGAGGCAGGCCGTGACCGCGACGAGGTGTCCCCTAATGCGCGTCCCCGAATCCCGCCCTCCGGCCATCCCCCTTCGCCGGGAGCGTGACGATTCGCCAGTGGTTTCACTGAACTGGTGACACTTCCCGACGGCCATGTGATCACATGGATGGATATGCAGCGTGTAGAAGCTGGCCGGCGACTGTTGATGACCGCCGCGCTGCTGGCAGCAGTGGCGGTGGCCTGCTCGCCGTCTTCACCGGCCGGGCCGAGCGATGCCGCCCCGTCAACGACCGGTCCGCCCGTGAGCAGCGGGGAGCCGGTGACTACCAGCATGTTGCTGTTCAGCGTGCCCCACGAGGAGGAATGTGTCGACGACTGCGCACCACGGGTGGCCTTCGATGGCGACATCGCGACCCTCACCCGAATGCGCCAGAGCCTCCCCGAGAACCCACCGGGCCAGTACGCGGTAGAGACCATCGGCCAGCTCAGCCCTGACACGATGGACCGGCTCCAGGGCTTGCTCGACACGCTGGCGCTGCCTGAGCAAACAACCGCCTACCCGTGCAGAGAGTGCCTCACCTACGAGAGCCGGCTGACGGTTCGCCGCGGTGGTGAGCCGATCACCATGACCTGGGCGAGACAGAGCGCGGATGTCCCCGCTCCACTCCATCAGATCGCCGAGGTGATGCAGGATGTCCTCCGTGATCTGACCCGATGCGAGACCTCCCGCGGTGTGGAACGCATCGTTGATTGTGTCGCTGGTGACCTGCGGGCCAAATCGATCTTTGGCTGCCAGCCCGAAGAAGACCTCTGCACCTTCGAGACAGCGATAGTGGTGGGCCGGTGTTGGCGTACGATCTCCGAGCCCCAACAAGCCCTGCTGGTGGTGACCGGAATCGGTGAACAGGAGACACCCGGCGAGGTCGTCGCCCAGCTTCAGGTACCTGCTGAACCGGACGGATCCTGGACCACCGAACTCACCCTTCCGCCGGGGGCCATAGTCGCCGGAGAGGTCCAGGTGGCCTGTGACAACGGAACCGACGTCGCCCCGCTCCCGTTCCACCTTGAGATCTGGCTCACAGCTTCAACAACAGACAGCTGACTGCTCGAGCTCAGCGATCCCGCTGACCAAAGCGAGGATGCCCCATACCGCGCGGGCAATATCCCGCTGCCAACCATCCCAATGCGCCGGCTCGGTGACGATGTTGTTCTCGCGCCCTGTCCTGTGGGCAGTGCCTGGTCCCGCTAGGCGGGACGGCGGAAGTCAATGCTCATTGGTTCTCACGGCCTGAGGGCCGCTTGGCGCGTCGAACGACCACGACCGC
>JAAEMS010000055.1 GCA_024225275.1 Actinomycetes bacterium | reverse complement strand
GGGCGACAAGGCCCCGGCGGGTCTGGTCGACTCGGTTCTCGCCGCGGTTGGCCTCGATTGCGCTCAGGCGTGGCCGGCCCAGCTCTCGGGCGGCGAAACCCAGCGAGTGGCGGTGGCCAGGGCTCTGGTGACCCGCCCCCACCCCACTCAACTGTGAGCGCGTTCCACCTCGGTGGGGCGTGGGACACACCAACCCTCGAAAACCTCGAGCGCGACGCCAACGGCGTCATGGTTGACGTGTACAGCAACTCACCAGCCGGCGATGAGCTCCAGTCCCGCCTATTCGTCACCGGCGACAAACAGAACGCTGAACGAGTCATCCGGGCCTTTGTGGTGAACAGCGAACGCATCGGCCGGGCTCACCTCCGCGACCCAAATCAACCCAACAAACGCCCACCAAGCCCTGACCAACCCCGACTGACGCCACCGATTCCGGGCAGCATGCTCATCGCCCAGCAGTCGGCTCTCATGACCGAACTCAGTGACGTAGACAATGCCGAAGCTGATCAAGCGCTGCTCAGAACCCGGTCTGCTTGTCGACCACACCCTCCATGGGACGCCCCTCGCGCATGGCGACGAGGTTGCGGCAGAACCGTTCCATGTTCCGCGGCCCCCGGTGCTGGCTGGCACCGGCGGTGTGGGGGGTCATCACACAGTTGTCGAGGCCCCAGAGCGGGCTGTCGGCAGGCAACGGCTCTTCGGGGGCGACGTCGAGGGCGGCTCCCCCGATCGTTCCGTTCTGTAGCGCCCGCTCGATCGAAGGGCCGTCGATGATCTCGCCCCGGGTCACGTTCACTAGGATCGCCGTTTCCTTCATGCGGTTGAAGAAGTCGTCGTTGCACATGCCCCGGGTCTCGGGGGTGAGGGGCAGGCCCACCGCGACCACGTCGGAGGTGGCGACCACGTCGTCGAGCCGGTCGAGGCCCCAGACCTCGTCGACCCCGTCGCTGGCCGGCACCGGGTGGGCGTCGACGGCTTGAACGTCCATACCGAAGGCGACGGCCCGGCGAGCGATGTGCCGGCCGGTTCCCCCGAAGCCGATGATGCCCATCGTCAGGCCTTCGAGCTCGATCTCGGAGAACCGCATCTTCTCCCGGTTCTGCTGATTCCACCCGTCGGGGCCCAGCTGCACGGCCATGGCAATGCGCCGGGTGAGACCCAATAGGAGGCCGAAGGCGGTATCGGCCAGATGGCCGCCCACCAGGCCCTTCTCGCCGGTGAGCACGACATCGGAGTTCACGAACTCGTCGAACATGAACATATCGACACCGGACGCGGTGGCGTGCACCCAGCGCAGGGCGGGAGCTGCTTCGAAGAGCCATTTCGGGGTGAGGCCGAGGACGACGTCGGCCTGGTCGGCCAGCGGCATGGCGAGCTTCGGACTGTCGACCACGGTGACGGTGGCACCGGGGCCGGCGGCCTCGAGGATCATGGCTTCGTCCTCGGGGGCAACCTCGGGCAGAGTCAGGGTCTTGGTGACCACGACATTGAGAGGATGCTCGGGCATCGCAACGATCGTCATGGCCGTTCCTCGGAGACTTCCTGGTCAGAGCTTGTCTAGCTGGTGGGGCAACAGGGTGTGACTGGTCGATCGTTCAGGCGGACACGACGAGGTCGACGAACCGTTCGACCTGGGCCTGGTCGGTGGCCCAGGAGGTGACCAGACGCACAACCGATCGATCGTCGGCCCGTTCCTCCCATAGGTAGAACCGGAACTGCTCCTGGAGGGCCGCGATGAGGGGGTTGGGCAGAACGGGAAAGACCTGATTGCTCTCGGTGGCAGCGGCCAACGGGTGGCCGGCGCCGGTGATGCCCTCGGCGAGAACCCGAGCGGCATCGTTGGCGGTGACCGCGGCACGGCGGAAGAGATCGTCGGGGCCGAACAGGGTCTGGAACTGGAGGCCCAGGGCCCGACCCTTGGCCAACAGCGCCCCTCTCTGTTTGAGGTGGTAGTCGAAGTCGGTGGCCAGCGCCGGGTTCGCTATGACGATCGCCTCGCCGAACAGGGTGCCCGCCTTCGTGCCGCCGACCCAGAAGATGTCAGCCACTGCGGCGATGTCGGCCAGGCTCATGCCCTGGGCCCGCTCGGAGGCGAGGGCCACGCCCAGCCGGGCACCGTCGATCATGAGCAGGAGGTCGTTCTGGGTGCACACTGCCCGCAGGGCGTGGAGCTCGTCGGGGGTGTAGACGGTGCCCAGCTCGGTGGCGTTCGAGACATAGACCAGGCGGGGCTTGGCCATGTGGGGGTACTGGGCGTTGGCGGCCAGCGCCCCCTCGACATCGGCGGCCGTCAGCTTCCCGTCGGCCGACGGCATCGTGATGATCTTGTGCCCGGTGGCCTCGATGGCCCCCGTCTCCCGGGCCGCCACATGGCCCGAAGAGGCCGAGATCATCGCCTCGTGCGACCTCAGGGTGGCGGCGGCGATGATGAGGTTGGCGAGGGTCCCCCCGGAGACGAAATGGACGGGCAGGTCGGGATCGCCACACTCGTTGGCCATCAGGCGGTGGGCCTCGATCGAGTAGTCGTCGTTCCCGTAGGCCGTTTGTTGGGCGAGGTTGGTGTCGGCCAACGCCGCGACTATCTCGGGGTGGCAGCCCTCGCTGTAGTCGTCGAGGAAGCTGTAGGTCGTCATCGCCCGAATCTACCTACGGTCATGACGATGTGAGCATCCAGGGGAGGTGCCGTTACCCTCAGAGCCGTGTCCGACGAAGGCAAGATCTCGTACCAAGGAGTCCCGGGCGCATACTCCCAGATGGCGTGCCAGGCTGCGTACCCCGACCTCGAGCCCTTGAGCTGCGACACCTTCCGGGACGCGTTCACCGCGGTCGAAGAGGGTCACGCCGAGCTCGCCATGATCCCCATCGAGAACACCCTGGGCGGCCGGGTGGCCGACATCCACCACCTCCTGCCCGAGTCCAGCCTCTACATCATCGGCGAACACTTCCAGCCGGTGCGCCACGCCCTACTCGCCCCCAAGGGCGCCACCCTCGACAGCCTGAAGACAGTGGCCTCCCACGAGCAGGGCCTGGCCCAGTGCCGCGAACTGATCGCCGAGCTCGGGGTCGAACCTCTCGACTTCGGCGATACCGCAGGTGCGGCCAAGGAAGCGGCCGACCGCAACGACACCACCTTCGGGGCCATCGCCAGCGAGCTGGCCGCGGAGATCTACGACCTCGAAACCCTCCGCCAACGCATCGAGGATCGGTTGGGAAACACCACCCGCTTCGTCTTGCTGTCGCGGCGGGCCATCGAGCCCGATCCCCGCGACGGCGACGCCATGACGAGCATCGTGTTCCGGGTCCGTAGCGTGCCCGGGGCCCTCTACAAGGCGCTCGGCGGGTTCGCCACCAATGGTGTCAACGTCACCAAGCTCGAGAGCTATATGACCGACCAGCGCTTCACGGTGGCCCAGTTCTACGTGGAGTTCGAAGGCCACCCGGCCGATCCCAAGGTGACCGCGGCCTTCGAGGAGCTCCAGTTCTTCTGCTCCCGACTGAAACGCATCGGCACCTACCCGAAGTCGGACTACCGCAACACCGGCTAGCCGGCCTGGCCAGCCGGCCGGTTCGAGTACCACCACCGGAATCTCCCGGTCGGTCTTCGACTGCGGGCCTTGGCCCCAATCGGGTCCCCCTGTGGGTGCCCAATATTCGGCCGCGGTGTCTGACCAGGGGAAACTCGATCGCGTTGCTTGTTCTAACGCGAGGGCCGCTGGCGGCGCCAGCGGTGGTCGACCCAGCTCGTTGGTGCCCGCACCGGACAACTGTTGGATGTCGTGGAGGGTCAACCGGGTGAAGCGCACCGCGTTCGGGTTCCGATCGTTCCGCAACTACCGGATCCGGTCGTTGCTCTACGCCGGACAACCCAACTGGGACCTCCTCGCCACCATCACACCCCGCTGGCTTCCGAAGAGCCGGAATCCCGAGGCTCACGATGGGTCTCGGTGGTACCTACTTGGAGGTTCGAGCCACGGCCTGGGCCACGGCGACGCATCGTTGGGAGCGTTCGACCGCCTTCGTGGCGACCCCGGCGGCGATGTCGTCCGGTTCGTACTCGGCCTTCGTCTTGAGCGGCAGGAGCCGACGTAGATCCTTCTCGACAGCGGCACCGTCCGGGCCGGCCTGCTTGAGCAGCGTCAGTACCTGATCGTGGTCCTCGCCGGCGGCGCGCTTGCCGAGGCGAGCGCCGCACACGGCGTCGGCCGCGTTGATGGCTGCGTGAATCGCCAAACTCGTCGCAGCGAAGTAGCGCTCGGACTCGAGCTCGCTTGCGGCAGCGTCGGCATACTCCTGCGCCTTGCCGGCATAGGCGCGCACCTAGGCGGCCGACACCGGCCTTGTCCGCATTGGCCTAGGCACGGACCGCGCTCCGCAGTTCGTCGAGGGTTGCACCTTGGACCACGACACCGTCACGTGCGATATCACCCCACAGAGCCAGCTTGCTCGACAGCTTCTCCGCAACCTCAGCCCGATCGGTCTCGATGACCTCAACAGCGTTGCCAGTGATCGCTCGGACGGCCTCACGCCATTGCTCGACACCAGCGGTCCAGGAGTCGTCGTCAGCGTCGATGTCGTCTGGCCGCACGATCACCGCGTCGATGTCGCTATGCCGGTCCGCTTCGCGTCGAGCGAAGGACCCGAAGACGATCACGCACACCGGCGTCACTTGTAGGTCGCCTGCGGCGGACCCCATTCGCTGGAGTGCGATGTCACGCGATCGAGCAAGCTCGACAACGAACTGGGCGGCCACGTTCTGACGGTTGAGTAGAAACAGCGATGACGGTGGCACCTCTCGGCGCTCGACAAGACCGAGCTCCACAAGACCCGGAAGGACTCGCGACGCCTGGGCCGGACTGACGTCGGCGAGTCGAGCCACGGTACGGAGATTGAGTTCAGCGGTTGTCTCGGCGAGCACTGCGAGCACCCGACCCTGCGTTCCGGGGATCACCGCCTCAACGGGACGAACGAAGTCCATCTATGCACCGTACTCTATACCGAGCACAAATGAAACGATTGTTTCGTCCATGCTGCCTAAGGTTGGAGTCGGGAACTGGCACCGTTGCGTTGATCGATCGGTGGGCGCGGGTCGGCCGGCTTGGTGTCGGGCATGGGTCAGATCACCGCGGCGAGCTCACCGAAAGCGGCCGCCAGGCGTAGACAGTCGCGGTCGGCTTCCACGCCGAGTTCGTAGTGACCGCGTCAAAGGTTCTGGACGAACGCGTGACCGCGGATCACCACCGACGCGGTCCGATCAGTGCGCAGACCGCGCATGGTTTCAGCCTGGCCTTGAGTCGGCCGTGGTCCCACTCGATCCTGTTGTTCGCGTACTGCTCGGTACACGTAGCGCCAGACCCCGCTGATTTTGACGTAGGTCTCGTCGACGAACCAGCGGTCACCCACCGTGTGACGACACGGGCGTGCCGTGTCGATCAGTAGCGGGGTGAATCTCTGGACCCACCGGTAGACGGTGATGTGATCGACGTCGATGCCGCGTTCGGCGAGGAGTTCCTCCCCATCTCGGTATGAGAGTCCGTAGCGGAGATACCAGCGCACGGCCAGCAAGATCACCTCGGGAGGGAACCGGTAGCCGGCCAACGACTCGGACTCAGCAACGGTGCTGGGACGATTCACCCGATCACCCTCGCTGGTGGGACCCCGATCCGTCAACGCAACAGTGCCGCCCGCCGATCGATCAACGCAACAGTGCCCGCAACCGTGCCTCTGGGAGTGTCCCACCGGAGCAGGCCGCTATCCCGTCCAGCCAGTACCGCCCCAGCCCAGGATCCCCTCGCCGCACCCATGGGCTCTCAGAATCTCCTCAATATGGGCAACAGGAGTGTTTCGTTCGCTATCCCAAAAGGGATCCTTCAACCTCACAATCGGCTCATGACGGCCCGGAGGATGATGGGCCTCGAACAACCCCCGGTCAGCCATATCAGCCGTACATGAGGCCCACGCACTGATTGAGGGAGCGACCAGACTCCACAGGTTCGACGGCGAATGCGCCTGCCCTACCTTGCCGTAGCACCCAACCAGTCGGCCAGTTGCTGGTCCATCAAGCTCGATCCCCAGATTCAACTCCTCGTGCCCCCCAAAGAACAACAATTCCCCCTGCGGCGCCTCCCCCATCGAGATGTCATCGGTCCACTCGGGGTACTCGAACTCCATGATCTCCTCGACCATGCCCCGCATGCTCATGTCAATCAAGTGAAGCTCAGCCAACGGCGGAGTGTCCCAGTGGAAGAACCCGCCTCCGTCACCAATCCGATACAGGACACGCACCTCCTCAGGAATGCTCAGACCCCGTCGATCCGCCACCTGGTCGATCACCTCGTCTGACACCGGCTCCGACCACGGAAGATCAAAGCCAATCCCCGCGTTGAACCGGGCCAGCTCCCCCCGGACATGCTCCTCGACGCTGTCCACACGACTCCCTCAAATCGACCACCGGACGACCGAAACGTACCGCCAACCGAGCCCTCAGTTCAGCGCTCACCGTCACGTTGAGGGACTGCTGGGGGACTGCTGCATCGTATCGCCCGCCAGTGGGAGCTTCTCATCGCCGGCCGGGTCGAGGCGTTCATGGGCCATGGTCAACAGTCGCCGGGCCCGGAACAGGGGGTCGGCCTTGCCGCTATGATGACCCAGGATCTCGTTCTGGACCCGCCGCCGGCACTCATCGAGACGCCGGTTGGCCAAGTGAGATCGGACCGGAGGGCCCTGTCAGTGTTTCTGCTGGTGGGTTTCTCCGGCCCGTCTCCCGAACCGGACGTGGGCATCTCCCCGTTTGGCGGGTTCGCCATAACGGTGGTTATCCCGAGTGCAGGATTATTCCGGGTAGCGACCGGCGACGCCTTGTCGGGCCTGGTCATGGCGGTGCCCGTGGCGGGCTGCTCGGCATAATCTTCGTGGGCTGAGCTTCACTTGATTGTCATGGGCGGCTTCTGGGATCAGCTCATCGATCACACGTAGCAGGGGTGCAGCCAGATCGGTGGTGACCTCGACAGGGTCGCCCGTGGCCGGTCAACGCGGTTTCGAAGAAGTGTGTGGCGGCGGCGATGTTGGGTCGTTTCGACACATAGACGTCGATCACCTGGCCGTGTTGGTCTACTGCCCGGTACACGTAGCGCCAGACCCCGCTGGCTTTGACGTAGGTTTCGTCGACGAACCATCGGTCACCGTCCGCGTGTCGACAGGGCCGGGCGGCGTCGATGAGTAGTGGGGTGAAGCGCTGG
>JAAEMS010000054.1 GCA_024225275.1 Actinomycetes bacterium | reverse complement strand
GCTAAGGCCAATCCTGGCGACATCGACGGCTGCTACGACCCAATCGGCGTCGATCGAACCTTGCTCCACCCGGCACTGCTCGACCTGTCCCCGGGCCGGCCTGCGCAGAAGGCGGAGTTCGGCTGTGAGTTCTTCCCGAACATCGTCGAAGCCGGATCGGGCCACTACTTCGTGGAGTTCTTCCAACAAGACCGAGACGGCCGCCCCAAAGGCATCGTCGCCATCGACCTCGACCAAGAGGAGTTCAACCAATGATCAAGAACGAACGCCAATACAAGATCACCCGGGCCAAGGCCGACGAGATCCGCGTGGCACTCAGCGAACTCGAAACCGCGGCGTTGCCCGACGGGCTGTCGGCCGAAATGCGCGAGATGCAAGCCGAAGCCCTCAAGGGAACGCTTGGCGACTTCGAGTCCGAACTTGCGGATTTCGATGCCTTGCACGACGCCACGTTGATCGAGGCCACCGGGATCGGAGAGTTCCCGACCGCGCTGATCCGGGCCCGGATCGCCCGAGGATTGACTCAGCGTGAGTTGGCTGATCGGCTCGGGATCGCCGAGCAGTCGATCCAGCGGTACGAGGCCGGCGACTACGCCGGTGTCAGTTTCGGCCGTCTCGTCGAGATCGCCGAAGCACTCGAGGTCACCGTCCACTACGACGTTCGCCTCGCCTCGGCTGGCTGACTATTCGGTCACGAAGCGGATCGGCCCACCCGGGGAGCCGAGCGGCGTCAAGGTCGAACGTTGAGGGTGATCGGTGAACGTGCCTCGGCACATTGGTGCATACGCTGCACGTTCAGATTCGAGAGTAGGGGTTGTGGTTGTGGCTGGTCACCGGAGCTGGAGCGAGTTGCGGGCCGAGGTGATGGCGCGTCCTGGTGCCGCCGAACGCCAAGCAGCGATCCGTGCCGAGTTGGACGAGGAGATCGCTCAATACGAGGCTCGCCACCGCGCTGCACTGGAGCAGGCTGGGCGCGACGGCCATCTCGTCGTGGCGGGTGTCGATCAGTCACTCCTCGATGTTGAGGAGTACCTGGATTCCATCGGCGCCCGGCTCGAGATCATCGCCGTCTTCGACGACGGCCGCCGGTTCCCGGTCCATCTCGCAAGCGACGATGCGCTGTGACCAGCGTCGGCACACAACGAGACGGAACAGTTCTATGGGCGCTAGCTACGGCGCGCCGAGTCGCCGATGGAGCTCACGCTCCGTGGTGGGATGCGTCGAGCTCGGGACTGCCCGACGATCTACCAAACATCTACCGGGACACCGGTAGACAGGGGGAAACAGCGGGGAGCAAGAGGGAGTCAGAAACAGCCTCTGAGCTGGGGAAACAGGGTGTGAGCTGCAGATAGCTCTTCGGGCTACATCGGTCTCATAACCCGAAGGTCGCAGGTTCAAATCCTGCCCCCGCCACCACAAAAGCCCTGGTCACAGCGTTGCTGAGGCCAGGGCTTTGTCGTTCTCGGCGATCGAGGTAACAGAGAGGTAACAGCAGGAGGAGTCTCGGTTCGGCCGAGGGCTCATCGGATAGACAGCTGTTCTCACGCTCCGCGCGTGCGCTGGTCGTGGAAGTAGGCGGTGAGTTTCCCCCTGTGTGTCACGGGGCGCTTGCTGCCGGGACCGGGTCT
>JAAEMS010000053.1 GCA_024225275.1 Actinomycetes bacterium | reverse complement strand
CTGAAGTGGGCTCAGCGGCATGTCCCACCACCTACTTGCGCGGGGTTCGAGAGCACGAATCCGCTGGCCCCTCGCAGGAATGACATCCCTGACTGCCCACCGACGATCTCTACGATTGCCGCTTCTGGATGCGTCCCCGAAGCGTCCGCACCGACAACGACACATGCCGCCCCCGATGCCAACGGAAAAAGCGATGACGCTGGCACGGCGACGATATCGTCGGGAAACCGGTCAATCAGAGTTAGCGTCACGGTGCTCTGATCTGGGTGTACTTGGTCCTCCAACCACGCCACAACCCCGCTAGGCACCGGCCCTCCGCTGTACTCGACCTCTTGACCCCCGATGAGCAGGAACGTCTTCATCTCGGCGAGCTGTAGTGAGCCTCGTTCAGATCCGGCCTCCTCCGGCGACGCCGCGATGATCTCGCCTCCGATCGTCAGGACGGACTGCCCGCCAGCCGGTGCTGGCGCACCGGCCACGACCTCGACCTCGACCACGGTCTCACCGGCCATCGACTCTGGAAGCCACGTGACCCAACCGGGATCGAAGAACGAAGCGGTTCGGTCCAGTCCATGATCTTCAGCCCAGTTCTGGATCGCCAGCACAAAGCTCCGACTCACCGACTCGCCGGCTTCATGGCTCGGATCGTAACCCTGCCCTTGAAGCCAGGTCCCAAGCATGTCCACATCGCCACCTAGATCGCTTCGGCCAATCGGCCGAAAGAGCGGCGCCAAGGCTTCAAACCATGGCCGTGCTACCCCATCGACGGAATAGGGTGCAGGACCCGTCCCGAACAGAGTGTCACCCGACCCGACGTGAACCTCTGTGACCGTTCCGTGTTGTCCGGTGGCGACGAGTACCTCGACCTCATTTCGTGCGAGTTCGAAGGTGATCTCGCGACGGAGATCCTGTGGTGGCACCGAGACCCCAACCCACACCTGCTCAACTGGTGTACGGCCCCGCTCGACCCCGTAGTCCCGCAACCAGATGATTGTTGTAGTTGCGGCCGCTACACCGGCCACGAGAGAGACCAGCGCAAGAGAGCGAAGCCCAGTCACCGCGGCCCTACGGCGCGCCCGATCATGGCCGTCGTCATGCACTATTCGGATCCCGCCACGCTCGGCGATCCCCCGGCAACGAGAAGGAACTCGTCGTAGCACCTGTTGAGAACAAGTGCATCCTGGTCCGCAGCTTCGGCACCCCCCTCAAGTTCGATCAGCTTCTCAATCAACGGACGCAGGCCTTCGACATCGGCCCCTGAGATCTCGACGCCAAACGGCCGGATGCAGTCGTTCAACGCCGCCGCAGCTACAAGCTTCTCCTCCTCAGAAAGTTCGGTTTGGCGCAGCCACGCGTCTCCAACGCTCCCAACATACTCCCCGAGGCAGGAATCCCAGCCCAGATCAATGCGTGCCTCCTGCTCCGTCTCAGATTCCCCCGGTTCGGGTGCTCCCGATGACCCCTGGATGGTATAGACGCGATCACTCTCTCGTTCGAAGAACACCTCGACGTAACCGGACTCTTCGAGACAATCAACAGCATCCTGGTATGCCCCTTCCATTTCAGCCCGTGAGACCATGCCGTCTTCGAGAATCATGCGCTGAGACTCGGAGAGCTCTTGTCCCGCCTGCTCGATCATGGGAGGCCCAGACGCACTGCTACACGACACGAGCAAGGCCGGTAGTAGCCAGCCCGCTGCGATTGACTGTCGCCAGCTAGTCCGGCGTCTGTGGCCATGCCTTAGGACTCCAGGGAACTTGGGGAAACGCTCTGAGTCAGGGTTGTATGCCATGGTGAGTTGTTTCTCCTTTCCTTGGTAATGCTTCAAGGAAAGCCACTAGGTGGGTAGTACCTAGTGACCAATCTGTCCGTCTTCACACCCTGAGCATGGGTGTTGACCATGAGACGAGTATGAGACGAGCATGAGAGTGTTCTCATCTTGGTCGACAACACGGTTGGTCGTCGCCCAGGAGGCTCTGTTGCGTTGATGGATCGGGGTCCCAGGAGCGAGGGTGACCGGGTGAATCGTCGTGCCGCTGCTGAGTCCGAAGCGTTCGCCGAGTACTGGTTCCCTCCCGAGATGATCTTGCTGGCTGTGGGCTGGCACCTTGGGCACCCCTCGGTGTGGACACATCCGCTATGAGGTGATGCGCACCCACACCGGTAGGAAACTGGTGGGCGACACCCGCGCCGGCGCCCGGCCGGGCCCGCTCAGCCGGCGGGTGTGGGGGCGGGTGTGGTGTGGAGGTCTTGGTGGAAGCGGTGGGTTTCGGGGGTGAGGTCATAGCCGAGG
>JAAEMS010000052.1 GCA_024225275.1 Actinomycetes bacterium | reverse complement strand
GCGATGCCCGGTTCCTCGGGTCGACGGGTTCGATTCGGTTGAACAAGCCAATTGTGGGGATGGCGTCCACTCCGTCGGGTGACGGGTACTGGTTGGTGGCGTCTGATGGTGGGGTGTTCGCCTACGGCGATGCCCGGTTCCACGGCTCCACCGGCTCACTCGATCTGAGTCGCTCCATTGTGGGCATGGCCTCGACGCCCAGCGGCAACGGCTACTGGATGGTGGGATCCGACGGCGGCGTCTTCTCCTTCGGCGACGCCGCCTTCCACGGGTCGGCCGCCCCCGAGTTCACCGAAGCCGAGCTGAGCGCCATCGGCCTGGTTCCCACCTCGACCGGGCAGGGCTATCTCATCGCGGCGACCAACACCGCTGTCACCGCCCATGGCGACGCAGTGATCGACCCTGCCGTTTCGCCCGAGGGATTCCGGGCCCGCTCATTGGCCGCGGTATCCGGGGGCTATTGGTTCCTGGGCGATCCGGTCGGCGACACCGTGTCGGTGTGGCAGTCGGGCGGACTCACCAGCGTCAGCCGCGAGGCGGCGCTGGCCGCGGCGGCCGAGCTCGGCGCCGACGCGACCGTCTATCACCGCGGCACTCTCGGGCTCACCGGCGTCAGCCGCGACGGTGTGGTGGTCCAGTCGATCACGCCCGGTTGGCGGGTTCCCATGAGCGTCCTGGCCGTCACCCCCAGCGAGGCCGAGCAGTATCTCGGCGCCCTCGTCGTGTCGGCCCTGGGTCGCGGTCAGGTCGTCATGGGTGAAGCCTCAGCCCGTCTCCGGGGGGCCGAGGTCGGCGACGCCATCTCGTTCATCGGCTGGGACGGCCGGACCCATAATCGCGAGATCGGCTATGTCGCGTCGCCTGCGCTGATCGGCAACACCGAGCTGGTGTTCTCGGTGGCCGACGCCGCGTCGTTCGGCTTCTCCCGCCCGTCCTCGGTGCTGATCTCCGACCTGCCCACCCGCCAGCTCAGCCTCGACACCCTCGACCGCCACCTTCCCGACCAGCTCCTCGGCGTCCAGGGTTCGTGGGAGCCCCCACGGCCCAACCAGACCCTGCCCACCGTGACGCTCAAGAGGCTCCTCGGCGAGTTCGAGTACCGCCCCGGCAGTGGTGACTCGGTATCGATTCAGGCGTCGTGGACGTCCACCAACATCGCCTCGGTCACAGTCCCCATTGTCGGTTCGCTGCGCTGTCACCGGGCCGTTCACGACGACCTCGTAGCCGTGTTCACCCAGATCGAGGCCGAGGGCCTGGCCGGTACCATCGATGGATACGACACCCGAGTCAATGGGGGCTGCCAGGTCCCGCGGCTCATCCGTGGTGGCAACAGTGGTGGCGCCTTGTCGCGCCACACCTGGGGGCTGGCGCTCGACGTGAACCCCAGCCAGAACACCTTCGGTGGCCGCGTGTCGATGAACGCCCGGGTGGTCGAGATCTTCAGTGAGCACGGATTCGTCTGGGGTGGCACGTGGACCCGCCCCGACGGCATGCACTTCGAGTGGGCCAATTCTTGATCCTGGTCTTGATCCACGCCCGGGCCGCGGCCCCTTCTGAGGGCAGCGACTCGACTGGTGGCTCGCGACTCGGGTGGTGGCCCGCCCGGAGCTTCTTTCACGGCCACTGGCCGGCCATACTTACAATCCCGATTCCCCGAGAGAAGACCCGGTATGAGCTCCACTGATCTGGCCTCGATTCCCGACTCGTTCGAGATGACCACCGACGTTGTCGACGCCGCCGTGCTCGAGCGCACCGTCGAGCGGTTCCGGGCCAACGACATCGCCCTTCCCACGTTCGCTCAGTTGCGCGATCCCTCCACCATTCCCTCGTCGGTCTTCGCGGCCCTCGACTCGGTCGACAAGGACGAGCCCCACCCCCTGAATCTGTTCCGGGTGCATTGGTACAACCAGCTCGACGCTACGAGCCCCACCGACGTGCCCGACCACATCGAGCTGCCGTCCGAGCTGACCGGAGTCGACGCCCGCATCGTGTTGGCCTTTGGCAACCGCTTCCCGATGATCGGGGCCCACAAGGTCCTGGCGGCCTACGCCTGTCTCGTTCCCCGGGTCATCACCGGACGATTCGATCCCACCGCCAACCGCGCCGTGTGGCCCTCCACCGGCAACTACGCCCGGGGTGGCGTCGCCATCAGCCGCATCATGGGATGTCGAGGGGTGGCCGTGCTGCCTGCCGGGATGAGCCGCGAGCGGTTCGACTGGCTCGACCGGTGGGTCGCTGACCCCAGCGACATCATTCGCACACCCGGCACCGAGAGCAATGTCAAGGAGATCTACGACGAATGCGGCCGACTCAGCCAGGTGCCGGAGACCGTGATCCTGAATCAGTTCTCCGAGCTGTCCAACAACTTGGGGCACTACCACGTGACCGGTCCAGCTCTGGAGCGGGTCTATGAGGCCGTCACCGCCAACTCGTCGGGTTCCCGGCTGGCCGCCTTCGTATCGGCGTCGGGCTCCGCTGGCACCCTGGGGGCCGGTGACTACCTGAAAGACGAGCACGGAGCCCGCATCGTGGCGGTCGAAGCTCTCGAATGCCCCACCCTGCTCTACAACGGGTTCGGTGAGCACAACATCCAGGGCATCGGCGACAAGCACGTCCCGCTCATCCACAACGTCACCAACACTGACACGGTCGTAGCCATCTCCGACCGGGCCACCGATTCGCTCGATGTTCTCTTCAACAGCCCGGCGGGCCGCGACCATCTGACCAATCGTGTCGGCCTGAACCCGGCCCTGGTCGATCAGCTCGTCCACATGGGGTACTCGTCGATCTGCAACGCCCTGGCCGCCATCAAGACGGCGCAGCACCATCGACTCACCTCCGACGACGTGATCGTCACCGTGGCCACCGACGGTTCCGAGATGTACAACTCCGAGCGCGAACGGGTGCTCGAACGCGACTTTGGCGGCCGGTTCGGCGCGGTCGAGGCGGCTGCCGTGCACGGTCGGCACCTCGAAGCGGTCGACACCTCTGACCTGCGTGAGCTCGACGCGGTCGAGCGCGACCGGATCTTCAACCTCGGCTACTTCACATGGGTTGAGCAGCAGGGGGTGTCGGTCGAGGACTTCGAGGTTCGGCGCAGCCAGAGCTTCTGGGATTCCCTCCGACCTCTCACCGCCCGCTGGGACGAGCTCATCGACGAGTTCAACGCCCGCACCGGCGTTGGCCAGTAGCCAAGTCTCCGCTCATGACCGACCAGCCCTTCCTGCGGTGGCGGTACGACCTCGATTCGTACCGGCGGGCCATCCAGGGCGGACTCGACGACGACTGGTTCGAGGCCACCGTGACCGGGCTCGATCTGGCCGTCGCCCAGGTGGACGGGGCCGGATTCGCCATCACCCCTCTCGTCGAGGGCGGACGGCTGGCCGGGGCCCTCGGGTTGTCGGTCGAGCTGTGGGTGAAGGACGACACCGGCAACGTGAGCGGCTCCCACAAGGCCCGCCACCTGTTCGGCGTGGCCCTGCACCGGGCCGTCGATCGGGCCCTCGATCCCACCCTGGGATCCGGTGAGTCGCTGGCCATCGCCAGCTGTGGCAACGCCGCTCTGGCCGCCGGCGTCATCAGCCGGGCCGCGGGCGAGGCCCTCCGGGTGTTCATCCCGCCTTCGGCCCCACCAGCGGTGGTCGAGCGGCTGACCGCTCTCGAGGCGGCCATCACCGAGTGTCCCCGGCGGCCGGGTGAGCCGGGCGACCCCTGCTTCCTGCGCTACCGCGAGGCCGTCGAGGCCGGGTCGGTGGGCTTCACCGTCCAGGGACCCGAGACCCCCGAGACCCTCGACGGTGGACGCACCATGGGTTGGGAGCTGGCGGCCCAGCTGGCCGAACGAGTGGGGCGCCCAGCCCGTCTCGATCGCCTTTTTGTGCAGATCGGGGGTGGGGCGCTTGCTGCCTCGACCATGGCCGGTCTGGTCGACGCCGTCGACCGCGGCGACCTGGTGGAGTTGCCGGCCCTCCATGCGGTCCAGACCGCCGGCAGCCATCCCCTGGTCCGGGCCTGGGATCTGGCCACCGCCGATCTCCTGTTGTCGATGTCGGTCGAGCCCGCGCCGGCCACCCCCGAAGGTCGCCCCCAGAGGGCGCTGGCCATCACCGATCTGCTGGCCGCCGACCCTGCGCCGGCCCCCCTGGCGGCGGCGCTTGATCGGGTTCGAACCGAGCCGAGCCGGTACATGTGGGCGTGGGAGACCGAGCCGGTCTCGATCGCCACCGGCATTCTCGACGATGTCACCTACGACTGGCTCCCGGTGGTCGAAGCCATGCTCCGCACCGGTGGCTGGCCCGTCATTGCGGCCGAGGAAACCATCGCCCGCGTCCACGAGGCGGCCCAAGCGGTGTCAGGAATCCCCGTCTGTACCACGGGGGTGTCCGGGTTGGCCGGCCTGGTCGACACGATGGATCTTCTCGAGTCCGCGTCGCGGGTAGTCGTGCTGTTCACCGGCCACCAACGCTGAGTCGTCCCGTCGCCTCAGACCTCTGGAGGTAGATCGGCCAGCGCCCGATCGAGGTCGCTGGCCGCCGACGACCCCGGTAGGCCCACCAGCCGGTACTGGGGCGCCAGAGCGGGCCGAACTTCATCCGAGTCATCGAGCAGCCACGACATGGCCAGCCTGGAGGGGACGCGAACCTGGCCAGGAGCCACGTAGGTGCCGAAGACCCGATCCCACACATCGACCGTCACCCCCAGATTCGTGCGAGGCGATACGAAGTGGTGGTGGAAGTGGCGGGGTCGCATCCACCTCTCCCACCGGTTGGCGGCTGGTCGGTGGTGGGCCCGCCAGTGCCCCAGCTCGTAGGCCGTGTGTCCGCTCATCAACCCCAGTGCCACCCCCACCGCCAGCGGGGTCGGCCCGATCCGATCGACCACGAGGGCCAACACGACCCCTCCGGCCGCCGAGCCCAGATAGGCCAGGCTGCGCATGGCGGGCGAGGTCCGTTCGGGCCACGCGTGGTGGCGGAGGTGTTCTCGCGAGGCGATGCCGCGCCCTCCCCGGCCGTGCATGGCGAACCGGTGGAGGCCGTACTCCACCAGGGTCCAGCCGGTCGCGCCCGCGACCAGCCCCGCCGTTCCCACCAGGACTGCCACGAGCGCCGTCACCATCAACCCCCATGGTGAAGCCCGAAGTAGTTGAGATCAAGCCGCCCTGGAGGGGAACCTGGACCGCCTACGGTTCGTCATACGGTTGTCCGTTGACGAAAGGTGCCTTCCGATGGTTGATCTCACAGGGTCAGGGCCCCGACGGTGGGCCGTCGCGGTGGTTCTCGCGTTGGTGATGGCTGCCTGCGGGTCAGGAGACGAGGAGGTGGATACGACCGGTGGGACAGGATCGGGAGGAACTAGCGGGGAGGGCTCCGACGTGATCGGGGATTGGACGATCAGCGAGATCACCACCGACGGGACGCCGGTAGAGGTTCCGGACGGGGCGCTCATCACCCTTCGACTCGACGGAGCCGAGGCTGGGGGGACGGCGGCCTGCAACTCCTTTGGCGGGCAGTACCGCACCGAGGGTGACCGGATGGTCTTGGAGCTGTTCTCAACCGAGATGGGGTGTGAGGCGCCACTCATGAACCTGGAAGAGCTGGTCCTGGGGGTGTTTGGGGCCTCTCCCCGGTTCACCGCGACCACCGACAGCCTGACCCTCACCGCCGACTCGACCGTCCTTCGCTTCGCCCCGACCCCTGAGGTGGAGGTGGCCGCGCTGGTCGACAACGACTGGGAACTGTCCGGATTCATCGAGGGGCCCGCCGCGTCGTCGCGACCCGGTGTCGAGCGGGTCCACCTGTTGTTCGCAGCTGACGGCTCCCTGGGCGGCAACGCTGGATGCAATGGGCTCCGCAGCACCTGGTCGACCGAGGACGACACCCTGGCGGGCGGGGCCCTGTCGATCGGGGAGGTGGCCATCACCCGCATGAGCTGTGGCCCGGAGATCGACGACCTCGAGCAGACCGTGCTGGCCATCCTGGCCGAGGCCGATCGCTACGAGATCGAGGGTCGGAGACTGGTGGTGTGGGCCGGTGATGACGCCCTCGACCTGAGGGTTCGCTGAGTGGCCGATCTTGTTCACCTGCCGGTGCGGGTTTCCCGGTGACCAAAACCATGACTATCGACTGCAACAGATCGGCTACGAGCGCTCCGTAGCCCAGTGCAGGAAGCCAGAAGTCGGCCCTGGAGTGAACCGGCTGAGGTCTGCAACGGGTGTTGTACAGAGACCTTTCAGTGACAACTGGTTAATTGGTCAGTCATGAGTGACGTCGTGATCCGCCTACGTTCGCACGGCATCCGAATGACGCGCCAGCGGTGCGTCGTTGCCGAGGCCCTCGAGGCCCTCGAAGGCTTCCCTACCGTCGAAGAAGTCTATGACACCGCAGTCTCCCGACTACCGGACTTGAGCCGGGCCACTGTCTACAACAGCCTCCAGACCTTCGCGGCCACCGGCGAGGTCCGCCAGATCGGTGGGGCCGGGGCCCTGCTCCGCTACGCGCTGGCCGACTCCGGCGTCGAGGTCTACGTCCGGTGCCTCGATGGTCGCCTCCTTCGCTCTGACGATCTCGACCTGCCCATCGAGAAGGTCCAGATCACCTATGTGGTCCGCTGCGACCATGATGAGGCCGACGTGGCCCACCAGCGCAGCGAGATGCCCGGGTCGGTCGACCCTGTCGTGGCCGACCTTCGCACCCCACCGGTACCCATCCCGACACCAGCGGTGGCACCGGGGTTCGCAGGGCGGGCCCGCCCCACCGATCCGGTCTACCGGCCCCGCGGTTGACCCAGCCTGGGCCAGACTGGCCCGATGACGCGCTCCCCGGCGACGAGAATCGAGTTCGTTGGTGGAGCCGGCGCCCGACTGTCCGGCTTGTTCGATCGGCCCGACAGTGACGTCAAGGGCTCCCTGCTCCTCGCCCATTGCTTCACCTGCTCGAAGGACTTCACGACCACCCGGCGGCTGGCCCACGGTCTGAACGATGCCGGGTACGCCACCTTCCGGTTCGACTTCACCGGTATCGGCGAATCAGGAGGCTCCTTCGCCGACAAGACGGTCTCCCACAACGTGAGCGATGTCACCCGGGCCGCCGTGACCCTCATCGAACGGGGCCTGGGGCCGTGCGCACTGGTGGGCCACAGTTTGGGTGGTGCTGCGGTATTGCTGGCCGCTCACCGGATCAAGACGGTGAGGGCGGTCGCCGTCATCGGCGCCCCCAGCGACCCTGGTCATGTGCGCCATCTCCTCGATGGGGCCGAGGACCGCATCCGCCGGGAAGGGGTGGCCGAGGTCTGTATCGGAGGTCGGCCATTCCCCGTGTCAGCCGCTTTCCTCGACGACCTCGACAACCACCCCCTGCTCGAACGGGTGGCCGAACTCGACGTCCCGGTTCTGGTGCTCCATGCCCCGAACGACGACGTGGTGAGCTTCGAGAACGGCGAACGCATCCAGGCCGCGTGCCCAACCTGTGACCTGCGGCCCCTCGTGGGCAGCGATCATCTCCTGGTTGCAGCCGGCGCGATCGACCGGGCCCTCACCGAGCTGGTCAGGTTCTTCGACCGGGTCCTCGGGGCCTGACCGGTATTGGTGGCCGACCCCACCCCTGTCTGACAAGTGGGGGTCGGCTGAGCGATCATCACAACTGATATCCGACGCCGGTGAGCGGCCGGCCGGCCGATGATCGAGAGTGGAGCACCGATGCGCAAGGATCGAGAGGGACAGGTACGGGCCGGGGGCCGCCGTGGCCAGCGGACAGCCGATCCCACCAGTGTCAGCCAGGGCCGGACCCCCATGGGTCGGGGCGGCAAGGCGGGCGTGGGCCTCGGTGGCCTGGGGATCATCGGTGTCATAGTCGCTCTCATCTTCGGTGGCGGTCTGGGCGGTGGAGATGGCGGAACCAGTGGGGGTGGTTCGTCGACCCCCGTCGAGCGGCCCGGCGGCGTGAACCGGAGCGAGCTGAGCGCAGCCGACAACGACGAGCTCGACCAGTTCCTCGAGGCTGCAGTCACCGACATCGACAACTTCTGGCGTGTGACCTACACCGACGTCTACGGCGGCACCTACCGACCCCCCACCGAGGTGTTCCCGTTCAGTGTGTCGCGCAACGAGCCCAGCCTCACATGTGGGGGCCCGATCAACGCCTCCATCATGAGCCTCAACGCCATCTACTGCCCGGCCGGCGACTACATCACGTGGGACGACGAGGAGCTCATCGCCTCTCTGGCCACCAGAAACGGGGACTTGTCGGTGGCCGTGGTCCTGGCCCACGAATGGGGGCACTCCATCCAGGACAGTCGCCGGGGTGACGTCAAAGGCGCCACGATCATCAAGGAGCTCCAGGCCGACTGTTTCGCCGGAGCCTGGACCGGCAGTGTGATGCGGGGTGAAACCAACCTGGTCGAGTTCAGCCCCTCGGAGCTCGACGGGGCGTTGGCCGGATTCTTGCTCCTGCGCGATCCCCCCGGGACCGACATCGCCGCCCAACAGGCCCACGGTTCGGCCTTCGACCGGATCGGGGCCTTCCGCCAGGGCGTCGAAGAAGGGGCCCACCACTGCCAGAAGTACGAGACCACCGGATTCCCACTCCTCGATTTCCCTCTCGACGAGGCCGACTACAGCACTGGGGGCAACCTGCCCTACGCCGAAGCGCTCGATGCCGCCATCGAGGACCTCGATGCCTTCTGGCGCGACACCATCGCCGAGCTCACCGGCGGCGAGGAACAGTTCGGCCTGCTCGACTACCGGTCGGGTCAGGGAGGGTCTCCCGAGTGCCCCTCGCGCACCCGCAGCGACGACGGTCCGATCTTCTACTGTGAAGACAACGGTTCGATCATGTGGGACGACGACACCCTCGAGCAGGTCCACCGCGAGTTCGGCGACTTCTCCATTGCCGTCCTATTGGCCCACGAGTACGGGCATGGGATCATCGATCTGGCGGGGGCGGCCAAGAACGGCCGCGAGACCGAACTGTGGTCTGACTGTCTGGCCGGGGCCTGGAGTGGTCGGGTCGCCTACGGTGAGTCCACCACCGGGTTGTCGTTGTCGGCCGGTGACCTCGACGAAGCCATGTCGGCCCTGCTCCGTCTGCGCCACCCCGACCGGTTCGGAGTCACTGAGGACATCACCGCCTTCGACCGGGTCGAAGAGTTCCAGGCCGGTTTCCTCGACGGGGAAAGCGCCTGCCGGATCGGTTGAAACCACCTCCCGGCTGGACATGGGAGACTCGGGGTATGGAAAGTACTCAGAGGCCCCAGGTTCTCTCCATGGTGCTGGCCGGTGGTGAAGGAAAGCGGCTCGCCCCGCTCACCCTCGACCGGGCCAAGCCGGCCGTTCCCTTTGCCGGGCACTACCGGCTCATCGACTTCGCCCTGTCGAACCTGGTCAATGGGGGATACCGCAAGATCGCGGTCCTGACCCAGTACAAGAGCCACAGTCTCGACGTCCATATATCGACCACTTGGCGACTGGCGGCCTTCCTCGGCAACTACGTGACCTCGGTGCCCGCCCAGATGAGGCGGGGAGCCCAGTGGTTCCTGGGCTCGGCCGACGCCATCCACCAGAACCTGAACCTCATCAACGACGAGCGGCCCCAGTACATCTTCGTGTTCGGCGCCGACCACATCTACCGGATGGATCCCCGCCAGATGCTGGATCACCACATCAAATCGGGGGCCGGTGCCACCGTGGCTGCCATCCGGGTGCCGGTCGAACAGGCCGACCAGTTCGGGGTCATCGAGACCGGTGAAACCAATCGGATCGAACACTTCCGCGAGAAACCCGAGTCTGCGGTGGGCATGGCCGAGGACCCCAAGTCGGTTCTGGCCTCGATGGGCAACTATGTCTTCGATGCCGAGGTGCTGGTCGATCTGGTGCGCCGCAACGCCAGCGACGAGTCCACTGGATATGACGTTGGCGGCGACCTGATCCCCCAGCTGGTCGATGAGGGGGTGGCCCACGTCTATGACTTCACCACCAACCGGGTGCCCGGCGAGGTCGACGGGGTCGAGCATTACTGGCGCGATGTCGGGACCCTCGATGCCTACTACGAGGCCCACATGGACCTGGTGGCCCCCGAACCCCGGTTCGACCTCTACAACGCTGATTGGCCGATTCACACCAGTACCCGGGCCCTGCCGCCGGCGAAGCTGGTTGTGTCGCCGGGCCAGGGGGCCGGTGAGGTCGCCGACTCGATGGTGTCGAACGGGGCGGTCGTCGAGCGCGCCCGGGTCTGGCGGTCGGTGCTGGCCCCCCGTGTCCACATCGAGCCGGGGGCCGATGTCGAAGGCGCCATCCTCATGGATCGGGCCAAGGTCGAATCCGGCGCCATCGTGAGGCGGGCCATCGTCGACAAGAACGTGGTGATCCCATCGGGTGTCCAGATCGGGGTCGACCCGGTGCTCGACCGCGAGCGGTTCACGGTCTCGGACAACGGCGTGGTGGTCGTTCCCAAGGGTGCGGTCCTCGAACCGTGAGCCGGCGGGGAATCCGGGCACTGCGGCCGGGCGTTCCCCCGGTGTGACCTCCCCCGACTCCGAACCCGATCCCGATGGCCGTTGGTGGGCCCTGACGATCATGGCGGTGGCCATGGTGCTGGCCATGACCACCTGGTTCTCGGCCGCCGCCGTGTTGCCCCAGTTGGGTGACCGGTGGGAGCTGGGCAGTACCGGTGGGTCGATGCTGACGATCGCGGTTCAGCTCGGGTTCGTGGTGGGTGCCGTCGTGTCGGCGGTGACCAATCTGGCCGATCGCATCCCTCCCCGGAGGCTGGTGTTCCTGGGCACCCTGTTGGCGGCCGCTGCCAACCTGGGTCTGCTGGCAGCCGATGGTCTGGCCACAGCCATTCCCCTCCGTGGTCTCACCGGCCTGGCTCTGGCCGGTGTCTACCCGCCGGCCCTGAAGTCGATGGCCGGCTGGTTCCGGGCGGGGCGGGGTACGGCGATGGGGGTCATGGTCGGGGCCCTCAGCCTTGGATCGGCGGTGCCCCACCTGGTGAACGGCATCGGGGGGCTGGGCTGGCGCAGCGTGGTGGTGGCCACATCGGTCATGACCATGGCGGGTGGGCTGGTGGCTGAGCTCGTGGGTCGTGACGGCCCCTTCCGGTTCCCTGTCGCGGTGTTCGATCCCCGGTGGGCCACCCAGCTGTTCACCCAGCGGGGCCTCCGACTGGCCAGCCTCGGCTACTTCGGCCATATGTGGGAGCTCTACGCGATGTGGGCCTGGTTCGCCGCGTTCGCCACCACCCGGTTCGACGAGCGGTCGTGGTCCGACCCCGCGCAGGCGGCCGCGGTGGCCACCTTCGTGGTCATCGGGACCGGGGCGGTCGGGTCCTGGTTGGGTGGGGTCGTCGCCGACCGCTGGGGGCGCACCCTGTCGACGATCATCGCCATGGGCGCGTCGGGTTCGATGGCCGCGATCATCGGCTTCCTCACCGACGCCCCCACCTGGCTGCTCGGCCTGCTGTCACTCGTCTGGGGTCTCACCGTGGTGGCCGACTCGGCCCAGTTCTCGGCCATGGTCTCCGAGTTGGCCGACCAGCGCTACGTCGGCACGGCCATCACCGTCCAGCTGGCCGTGGGCTTCAGCCTCACCGTTCTCACCATCTTCCTGGTACCCGTGCTCCGCGACGGGCCGGGGTGGGGCACGGCCTTCGCGGTGCTGGCGGCAGGACCCGCGATCGGTCTGGCCGCCATGATCCGCCTGCGGCGCTCACCCCTGGCCACCCAGCTGGCGGGAGGGCGGGGATGACTGTTGTGGCGTCTCGTGGCCGACCCGCCACACTCGTAGAGGTGACGAGACGCATCAATTCTGGTCTGGTAGCCGTGGTGGTCGTGCTGAGCCTGGTGGTGGCCGCCTGCTCGTCGGGAGGGTCATCGGGCACTCCCAGGACCCCCGATCCCGACGATGGGGCCGCGGGGGACAGCTCCTCGACCGGTGGTGACGAGGAGAGCGAAGGGTCCAATGGGTCCTCCGGTGACGAAGCTGACGACGGTGGCGGTGGTGAGGACACCGAAGCCTCCCAGATGGTCTTCGACCGGGGCACCGTTGGAGAGCTCACACCCTGGCGACCGTGCGACACCATGGAATGCAGCACCCTGACAGTGCCCCTCGTTCACGATGGTGACGACGACCGCACCATCAACCTGGCCCTGATCCGGCTTCCCACCACGGGGCCGGCTGACTCCCGAGTCGGCTCGGTGCTGTTCAATCCCGGTGGCCCAGGCGGCAGTGGGATCGAATTCCTCAACGGTGCGGCGTCGTGGGTGCCCGGGTCGCTCACCGACTCCTTCGATCTGGTGTCCTGGGATCCCCGCGGAGTGGGTGACAGCCTCGGTATCGACTGCAACCCCAATGCCCTCGAGGATTCCTTGTACGTGCCCGACCTCGACGGCCGCTCCGACGACGAGATCGAGGACCTGGCCGCCGACGCCGCCCAGGCGGCGACCCAGTGTCGCTCTGAATACGGCGACCTCCTCGATCATGTGGGCACCAACGACACGGTCCGCGATCTCGACCTCATCCGTCAGGCTCTGGGCGACGAGGAGCTCACCTATGTGGGGTTCAGCTACGGCACCCTCATCGGCCAGGGTTATCTCTCCATGTTCCCCGACCGGGTGAGGGCCATGGTCCTCGACGGGGTTGTGGCCCGCGAACCCACTGACGCCGACGAGGAGCTCAATCTGCGCCGGTTCGAGGAGGTCTTCGAGCAGAGGATTGCCCAGACCTGCCAGGCCGCCACCGACTGTGTGCTGGGCGCCGATCTCGTCGAGGTGTTCGACGACTTGCTGGCCCAGGGTCGGAGTGCTTTGGAAGAGGGCCGGGAGCCGGATGTCGAACCGGCCCACCTGGTTCGCGCCGCCGAGCTGGCGGGAGCGGCGAAGTTCGCCCACGTCCGTTTCGCCAACGCGGTCGAGGCCGCCCGGGCCGGCGACTCCGGCCCCCTCGAGGAACTGTGGGGCTTCGCCGTCGCGGTCGATGACACCGGAACACCGCGCCTGTTCAACGGGGCCTTCGAGGCCATCTGGTGCGGCTCGATGGCCACCGATGAGACCTTCGCAGAGTTGGTCGACTACCAGGACCGCATCACCGCGGTGGCCCCGCGGTTCGCCCTGACCGCCGGCCTGCCCCTCGTGTGCATGGAGTGGGGGATCGAGGGTGAGGCGGTCCCGGCGGTCACTGATCCCATCCCGCCGGTCCTGGTGGTGGGGACCCGCTGGGACCCGTCGACCCCGTGGGAGTTCGCCGAACGGTTGGCCGCCGAGCTCAATGGATCAGCCCTGCTGACCTACGAAGGCGACGGCCACACCGCGTACCTCCAGGGCAACCCATGTATCGATCTGGCCGTCACCAACTACTTGCTCGACGTCGAGCTCCCGGTCGTGGACTCCTGTTCCTGACCACCGGTCAGACGGCAGGCCGGCCGACGATCTCGATCTCGGTCTCGAAGGCCCCTATCGCGAACCAGAAGGTGTCGAGGTGTTCGACCGCCTCCAACTGTTCGCCCCGCAGGGGCCCCTCGACTGCTTCCCCGAGGATCGACCAGACCGACCCGGTCTGATCATCCATGAAGCCGATCCCGTTTGGAGACGGTGAGAAGGTCAGCTCGTGGCCGCCCCCTTCGGGGACGAACACGCCGGTGGCACCGACGTCACGGCCCTCACCGATCTCGGGCTGCTCGAGGGCAGAGGCCACGCCCGGCTCGAGCAGGACTACCAGGGCCCGACCATCGAGATCGACCTCGGCAACGCCCTGATCGAGGAGCCAGTCCTGAACGATCGCCACGGTGGCGTCCTCTCCGCGTACGGCCACGACCCGGGTCTGGGCCCGAAGGCGGGGGTCGACCTCACCGTCGAACAGGAACGGGTCGCCATCGGGGTTGTCATACCCTGCGTAGGGATTCTGGCCGTAGGGCCGGCTGAAACCGGTGTCGCGGGACAGAACGAGGCCCTTGGGGTGGCTGGCCCGGAAGTCGTCCCACGAGACTGTCGAAGTGGGAAGGAATTCGAGCTGGAGGCCGGTGAGCTCTCCCACGATGGCCTGTCCGGTGAAGTGGGACCACAACGATTCGGTCTGGCGGTCGTACATCACCAGCGATGAGTTGATCAGCTGGCCGGACGTGCCGAAATCGAAGGTCTGTCCATCGATCCGCCGGTCGAACACGATGGCCGAGTTGCACAGGGGGCAGTAGGTGACGGTCACGGGCACATCGCCGAAGGTGTCGTTGACGATCTCGTGCCAGGTGAGCACCTGGATCGGGTAGGCCCGGGCGTCGCCGCCGATGTCGACGACGATGACTGCCTCGTCGGCCGCCAACCAGTCGACCTCGATTGCCTGTTCGAACACTGGCGCGTCGAGGGGCGCGATGCCGTCGGGCGGAGGGCCTCCCGAGCGGATGTCGGCCAGGTCGACCAGGGGAGCGGGGAGATCGGGGTGGGCCGGATCGCTCAGCGCCGAGATGGTGCCCTGGCGGGAGTCACCGGGGACCTGAATGGGCTGGACGACCTGGCCGGGGGTCAGCGATGTCGAGCCGTCGGTGAGGTCGGCGGCGGCCCGGTCCTGGGAGATCACCTCGTCGGGGTTGGCGGTATCCCGGGCCGAAGAGCAGGCGGCCACCGTCAGGCTCAGACCGGCGAGGGTGGCGAAGAGCCATCCTCGGGCTGGGGGCGGTATGGTCATGGTTCGGTAACCCCTCAACCCCGCTCATCGTTCCCGCCCTTGGTGGGCCGACAATGGAGGGGAACGCCCGATGATCAGGAGTACTGATGTCCTTGCGCCAGATCCTGGCGAGCCTGTTGCTCACCGTTGCCCTAGTCGCTACCGCCTGTAGCAGCAGTGACGGTGAGGTGAGCACCGTCGCCGGTGCTGACACCGATGATCAGTCCTCAGAGGTGGATCCAGCCGACGACGAGGACGGGAGTGATCCCGACGACGCCGAGGAGACGGAAGAGCCCGCGGAGGCCGAGGTAGCTATTGCCGAGTTCGTGAGCGGCGAGGTACCTCTCGAGGCTGAGAAGTGTGTGGCGAGGGGTGTGCTCGAGACCCCGGGGTTGTTGTCCGCCGCCATGGCGATCGGACCCGAATCCGAGTTCACCGACCTGGATGAGGATCAACAGCTGACCCTGCTCGAACTGGCGGTCGATTGTGCCGGTCCCGAGCTGTTGGGCGAATTCATGGCCGAGGGGTTCAGCGAGGGCATGAACACCGACCCCCCCGAAGAGATGGCGACGTGCTTCGCCGACCGGATCGCGGGCTCCGAGGGCTCCCTGGTCCTGGCCGGCTTGGCTGCATTGGGCAACGACACCGCCCCCGAGCCGAAGATGAAGGGGCCGGTTGTCGACCTCCTCGATGATTGTGTGCCCGGGTCCTTGTTCGCTGATGTGCTGGTCGCCGACTTCGCTACCGACCCGACGTTGGTTGATGCCGTCGATGGTGCGTGTATCAGTGCGGCCTACGCCACCGAATCCTCGATGCGGCCCATGTGGGAGGCCATGGTTGATTCACCGGAGCTCGACCTCGAGGACCTGCCCCCCGACGCGTTCGAGGCGGTAGTCGCCCCCCTACTCGGCTGCATCAGCTTCGGTACCGTCGTCGCGGCCGGGGCCGAAAGCGACGGATTGGTCCTGTCACCCGAGACCATCGCCTGTATCGACGACGAGATTCGCAGCTCCGGGCTTCTCGAAACGTTCCTCGTGGGCGACGAGCCCGACGAAGACGCTCTGGTGCTGGCGACGGTGGGGTGTATGTCTTCTGAAGAACTCCAGCAGGTGTCGGGCTAGCCGTTCAGATCTCGAGGCCGATGGGGCAGGTGACGCCGGTGCCCCCGATGCCGCAGTAGCCCATCGGGTTCTTCGACAGGTACTGCTGGTGGTAGTCCTCGGCGTAGTAGAAAGCCGGCCCGTCCACTATCTCGGTGGTGATCGCGCCGTACCCGGCCCGGGCCAGCTCGGCCGCGAACGGTGCCACCGAGGCGATGGCGGCCTCGCGCTGGGCGTCGCCGTAGGCGTAGATCCCGCTCCGATACTGGGTGCCGACGTCGTTGCCCTGGCGGAACCCCTGGGTGGGATCGTGGTTCTCCCAGAACACCTTCACAATCTGCTGGTAGCTGATCTGCTCGGGGTCGAACACCACCAGCACCACCTCGTTGTGGTTGGTCAGGCCTGAGCAGACTTCCTGGTAGGCCGGGTTGGGCGTCTGTCCGCCGGCGTAGCCGACGGCGGTCACCCACACACCAGGGGTCTCCCCGAAGATGCGCTCGGCCCCCCAGAAACAGCCCATACCGAATACCGCGGTCTCCATGCCCTCGGGGAACGGAGGGAGCAGGGACCGGCCGCTCACGTGATGGAGCTCGGTTATGGGCATCGACACGTCGCGGCCCGGCAGGGTGTCCTCGGGTGCGATGAAGTCAGCGGTGTGACGGCCGAACATGGGAGCCTCCTCGACGATCGTCCCTCCAGGGTAGAGGGCTTCCGGCAGCCGGGGTCGGGTCGAGAGTCCTGGTAAGAGGGTGTTCACATCGGGACGGACCCGGACAGCACCGATACGACCCCTGAGGACCGAGCGTGGGCCGACCCCACCCCGCTGGCCTCGAGCCCTAGCTCTTGCCCCGATGGGCGTGCTGGGACATTGGATCATGGTGATGGCGCTCCTGATGGTGGCGTGCTCGTCGGCATCGTCCGACGGGGGCGGATCGACCAGCTCCAGCCCCCTCGGTGTCACCACCGCGACCACCGCGGCCGGTAGCACCACCACTACGACCACGTGACCGGTAGCGCCGCCACCGCGACCACGACATGCCCCCTGAGCTCGAACTGCCCGAGGGGGTGGAACGCCTGGACATCGGCCTGGGTTGGGGTATCGATTCGGGAGAGTCCTGGTCGGCGGCTGCCTTTCCCAGTGGCCTGTCAGCACCGTTCGAGATGGGGCGGCTGATCGAGCGGGTCGAAGGGCCGGCTGTTCCCGAGACAGCCTGCGAATCCGGCCTGTGTCCGTTGGGTGCCGAGTGTGGCTTCCCTTCACCGTCGAGGTTGTGTCCGCCGACGGCTCCCCGGAAGCCGCCCACCTCCAATGGGGTCCCACCTATCTGGAGGATGGCATGGTCATGGGGCCTGGCCTTGAAGACCTCGACCCGGTGGTCACCGAGACCTTCACTGCCCACTCCGGTGTACTCGTCTACATCGACGAGGAGACTCAGAGGGTGGAGACGCTTCGTCGGTGGGAACCGGGCGCCGAAGGGCCGGTCGATCTCATCCGTACCGACGGGCCCATCATGGACCATGACCTCGACCCCACCCATCGCCACCTCGCCCTGGCCGTCGTGGGGAGCGAGGGGGCGACGAACTGGTGGGTGTACCAGGAGCAGGTCGTCCGCCTACCCGGTTCGGCCACCGCCTTGGGCTGGTCCGGGGCCCACTGGCTCGAGTGGGATGACTGACCGACGGCGGCGCCGGGTCAGGCCAGGAGCTCCTCGTACAGCCCCACCCGGAACGGGGTTGGGTTGAAGCCGTGCTGCTCGAGCCAGAGAGCCCCGGTGAGAAAGCGCAGGCACCGGAAGAGGGGGAGGACCTGTTTCGCCCGTTCGGTGAAAGCCATGTCGGACTGGTAGCCGTCGAGCACCTCGGGGAGTCGGTCGCGATGCCAGAGGGTGAGCACGGCGATGTCGTGGACGGGGTCGCCTACGCCCACATCGCCGAGGTCCAGCAGGCCCATCAACGGGCTCTCGCCGTTCACTTCAGGGCCGATCAGGACGTGCTCGGTGGAGAAGTCCCCATGGACCACCCTGGACTGTCCGGCACCCGTCGAGGCGTGGATGCTGCCGACGCGGCGAAGGAAACGGTCGGTGGTAGCCTCGTCGAGCACCCCGTACATGACCGCCTCGGTGGCGGTGGAGTCGGCCCAGGCAAGGATCTCGTCGGGGTGGCTGGGGTGGGCGGCCCACCCCGCCGGTTCGAGGTCGTGGATGACCCGCAGGGCCTGGCCGGCCCCCATCCAGCCCCTCTGGTCGAGTCGGCCCCCCGGGAGGAACGACAGGCCGGTAACCAGGGCCGGGGAGTCGATGGCGAACCGGATCTCGGGCACCGGCAATCGACCTGTCAGCAGGCGCAGGGCCCGGCGCTCGCGTTCGGCCCGCTCGGGATCGGTGTCGATCTTGAGCACGAGGGGAAGGGGAGCCTCAACGAGCACCACCGCTCTTTCGCCCAGGTCGACGGGGACGGCGAGTATCTCTACGGCCGTGTCGAGCAGTTCGGTGGCCGCGGTCACTCCGGCGGTGACGAGGGCGGAGCGAATCATGCCGGGCTCCTCACTCGGGTGGGTCCAGGGCGAGGCCCTCGACCACGGTCGCGTTGGGCAGGGACGTGAGCAGGGCGGGAGGCCCATAGAGCTTGGCGGACCGGCTGCCCCCACCCAGGATGATCCGGTCACGCTCGACGACCCGCTGGTCGATCCAGATCTCGAGGTCGTTGGGCAGACCGAACGGGGTCACGCCGCCGATCATCATGCCGGTACGTTCGACGGTGAGATCGGCCGGAGCGAACGATGCCTTGCGCACCCCCATCCGTTTGCGCACCGTCTTGTTCACATCGAGCCGATGGGTGGCGAGCACCACACAAGCCACGACCGTGGGGTCGTCGCCCTTGGACGCCACGAGAATGGTGTTGGCCGAGTCTTCGGGGGCGTAGCCGTAGGCCTCGCAGAACGCCCCGGTGTCGGCTAGGTCGGGGTCGCAGTCGACGAACTCGTGCTCGATGCCGGTGGCGGCCACCGCGGCGCGCACATTGGTCTCGATCGCGTCCGGATCCGTCATCGCTGGTACCTCCGGGGCTAGGCGAACCTGGTCTGGGGATGATCCTGTCGCACATCGTCGACGAAGACGTCGACCTTCTCGTCATAGAAGCAGATCAGGCCGGCCACCGGGTCGGATTCGCGGGTGGTCGTGGGGTAGCCCCAGGCCAGGTCGGGGTGGGTGGTGTCGCCGCTGACCACCGACCAGTAGTGGGCGACACCCTTGTAGGGGCACGCCGTGGATGTGTCGGTGGAGACCAGTAGATCGAGGCGGATGTCGATCGGGGGGAGATACCAGCGGGGAGGTAGGCCAGTCTCGACCAGGAGGGTGGGGTGGTGGGTGTCAGCCACCGTCACCCCGTCGACTTCCACGCGAATATGGCGGGAGCTGGGCAGGATCTCGATGCGCTTGTAAGGATCGCGGGGGTGGACGAAGACCTCCTCGTCCTCCTCGAACCAGTGGTCCATGGCTGCGAAGTCCAGCCGTACCAGATCGGGGTGGTCGGCCCAGATGGTGGCCGCGGCGTCGGCGCGTGCCGATCCGGCAACGATGTCGAACATCTGACCGGAGCCGAAGGTCTTGGACTCGCGGGAGCCGACTTCGTGGAGCTCGACATGGGTGAGGGCGGCCCGCGGCACGTACCACTGGGGGTAGTAGGGGTGCTCCCACACGAGGCGGGCCTCGATGGTGTCGGCGATGGTCTCGCCGCCCAACATGACTCGCACTCGGCGGGGAGAAGTCTCGATGTGCCCGGTCAGGCCTTCCATGAGGCCCCACCGTAGACTGCGTCTTCCATTCACACCCAAGGAGACTCCCAATGGCCCTGAGCCACGGCGACGAGGCCCCCGATTTCGAGCTACCCAACCAGGACAACGAGAAGGTCAAGCTGTCCGATTTCCGAGGCGAGAAGGGCGTGGCTCTGGTGTTTGTTCCGTTTGCCTTCACCGGCGTTTGCCAGGGTGAGCTCTGCGAGCTGCGCGACAATATCGCCGACTTCGAGGCCAAGGACGTTCAGGTCCTGGGCATCACCTGCGATCGAGCCTTCTCGCTGAAGGTCTGGAGCGATCAGGAAGGTTTCAACTTCCCCGTTCTGTCCGACGGTTGGCCCCACGGCGAGGTCTCCCAGGCCTACGACAACTTCAACGCCGATCTCGGCTGCGCCATGCGTAGGACCGTCGTGATCGACAAGGAAGGCAAGGTTGTCGAGATGTTCGAGTCGGCCGACCTGCGCACCCCGCGCGACAAGGCCGCCTACGACGCCGCCCTCGCCAAGCTGTAGAACTGTTCTGACCACCGGATGCGGAAGGGAGGTGTTGTCCCGATGACTCGTCGACTCACAGAGTTCAGCCACGGCGCTGGTTGAGCCTGCAAACTCGCCCCTGGCGAGCTGGCCCACGTGGTGGGCCGACTGACACCTGACTCACCCCCCGACCGCCTCCTGGTGGGGGCTGCCACCGGCGACGATGCCGCGGTGTGGCAGCTCGACGACGAGCGCGCCCTCGTGGTCACCGCTGACTTCATCACCCCGGTGGTCGACGACGCCCGTACCTGGGGCCGCATCGCGGCGGCCAACTCGGTATCGGACGTCTACGCCATGGGCGGCCGGCCCATCTTGGCCCTGAACCTGGTGGGCTGGAACGTCGACGAGCTGCCCACCGAACTGCTGGGTGACGTGCTCGAGGGTGGCGCCTCGATCGCCGCCGAGGGGGGGTTCATCGTCGCCGGTGGGCACACCGTCGACGACCCCGAGCCCAAGTACGGCATGGCCGTGGTGGGCGAGGTTCACCCCGACCGCATGCTCACCAACGCCGGGTTCCGCCCGGGCGACGTATTGGTGCTCACCAAGCCCCTCGGCATTGGGATCATCACCACGGCCATCAAGCGTGAGGTGGCTCCGGTCGAGGTGGCCGCCGCGGCGGTGGCCTCGATGACCCGGCTCAACGACGTCGCCGCTCGGGTTGCGGTCGAGGGTGGGGCCGCCGGAGCCACCGATGTCACCGGCTTCGGCCTGCTCGGCCACCTGGGTCGGGCCATGATCGAGTCGGGCACCGACGCGGTGATCGCCGCCGCCGCCGTGCCCATCGTCGACGGTGCCGCGGCCCTGGCCTCCGACGGTGTGGTGCCCGGGGGTACCGGCCGCAACCTCGAACATGTCGGGCCCCAGCTCGATCGGGGCGATGCCGACGAGTTGGCGGTCACCCTGCTGGCCGACGCCCAGACCAGCGGCGGCCTCGTGTTCGGTTTGGCCCCCGACCGGGTGGAGGAGGCACTGGCCGAGCTAGCGGCCGCTGGGCACACCGCAGGGGCTGTTGGTGAGATCGTCGCCGGCTCCGGCCGGCTCCTCATCCGCTGACCCCCCCTCCCTCCCGAAATTTGCAGGGTCAGGGTGCTCAGATCACCCTTATCCGCCAGATTTGGTGGAGTTCAGGCGGTGCGGCCGGCTTCGGGCACAGTCGGGGGGCCGGCGAAGGCCTGGGCGATCGCCAGCCACTCGGCGGCCAGTTCACCATCGGCTCCGAGCGAGGTCTCCGACGGGTGCCGGCGTTGGGTGGCCACGAGGGCGAATTCCAGAGCCGAGCCCCGCAGGGTGGCGTCGGCGTCGTCGGGACCCCACGTCCAGGTCTCGCCCGACGGGCTGGTCAGCTCGACCCGGACGGTTCCCTCGGGCACCTGCTCACCCCGGTTCACGTATGACCAGCCCCGGGTGGTGACACCGATGTGGCAGACGTGGCGGATGCGGTCGGTGGCCGGCCAGTCGGCACCACAGGTATCGGCCACGTCCTGGCCGTGCGACCAGGTCTCCATGAGCCGGGCGGTGGCGAAGGACAGGGTGCTCATGTCGGGGCCGAACCAGGGGATCCGGTCCTTGGGGCCCCGGGCCCGGAAGGCGGCGATCATTCGGCTGCGCTCGTCGAGGAACCAGGCCAGGACCTCGGCCCCGGTCTTGTCACCCTTGTGGCCGAAGACATCGAGCCCGGCGCTGGGGTCGGCGGCCACCCTCTCCTTCATGGCCACGAACTCAACGGCGTCCTCGACCGCGATGCGGGCGGCCACGTCGGCCTGGATGAGGTGGACGATGGTGTCCTTGACGTCCCAGCCCTCGGCCGGGGTGTCGGCCGTCCACTGGTCTTCGGAGATGTTGGCCACGACTGCATGCAGCGCGGCGGTCTCGGCCTCGAGGTCGTCACAGATCTGATCCATTCCCGAACCCTAGACCCCGTGTGCGGACTCGTTCTCCTGGTCGGCCCTCAGACCGGTTCGAGCTGGTGGTGACAGCGGGGGGCCGAGAACTGGGCCCGTGGGCCTTGGAGCCCGTCCCCCGGTCTTCGGGTGATGGGGGTGGGGGGCGGGACGGTGCGGTCGTGGGTGCCGTCGGGCCGGCAGAGCTCGAGCTGGCGATCGGCCGCCATCGTGATATTCCAGCCGCCCTCATGAACCCGGTGGTGCCAGTTGTTGGAGAGGGGCAGAAGGTCCTCGAGGTTGGTCTGGCCGCCCTCGGTCCACGGAGTGAGGTGGTGGATCTCGCACCAACTGAACGGTTCGCCCTACAGGGGGCAGGCCGGGTAGAGGGCTCGCAAGGCGAGGCGTTGGGG
>JAAEMS010000051.1 GCA_024225275.1 Actinomycetes bacterium | reverse complement strand
GGCCTCACCCCAGAGCACGCTGGTGCCCACCGAGAACCAGTGGGACTGGACCGCCCCACCGAGCTCCCCCGTCTCCGGGTCCCGGGCAACAACAGAATAGGTCATGAGCACACCTCGACGTTGAGGGGTCCGCCGTGAGGCGGAAACAACAGGGTCATGACTGGTCACACTAATTCTGGGATGGGCGCCCGAGTACCTTCGGGCTCATAACCCGAAGGTCGTAGGTTCAAATCCTGCCCCCGCCACCACAAAAGCCCTGGTCACAGCGTTGCTGCGGCCAGGGCTTCGTCGTTCAGCGGCCATTCTTCTAACGGATCTTCTAACGGACGATCCGGCACAGGGCGGCATTTTCGGCGTCGGAGATTAGGCATCGTCGCTTTCAGATGGCGAAGCAGCACCGTCGGCTCCTTCCTCTCCGGCTTCGATCTCGGTGACCCCAGTTCTGCCCAGGGCTCGAAGGTGGGGCAGGACATGCTCATCGACCCTCTCCGCGATCTCGTCGTCCGTCAGCTCGGCCTCGGGGAAGGCTGCTCGTACGCGGTCGGTCATCTCCTGCTTGAGCTGGGCCTCCTGTCGCCGGTTCTCAAGCTCGAGTTGATTGAGCTCCTTCTCAAGGTCCATAAGCTCGATCTGCTTCTTCTGGCCGGTGCCCTCGTACCAGGTCTTCCGCTTCTCAGGGAACTGCCATGCCTTGGACAACGCCCCGGCGGCGAGGGCCCAGGGAATGAGCTCGACGAGCTCGGTAGCGAGCTGAATCAGCAAAACGGCAGGTGATGCGATCCTCAGCTGGTCAAGGACCGGCGGAGGTGCGTAGACCGGCTCCACCCGCTGGCTGCCTGCGGCGTTCGTGAGGGCCCGAACGCCCTCGAGCAGTTCGAAGAAGTGGTAGAAGCGTCGGCCCACGAGGTCGAGGGTCTGGATCTCGTCCTCTTGGCCGACGATCGTGAATCGGATCGGCTCAGTAGGGAGCGGCGAACCGGCGCCGATGTCAGCGATAGACGTGAGGCGGGCGTACTCGATCTCGACGAGCGCGGGTGAGCTCTTCAGGTCGCTCTCGATCACGCGACCGCCGACTGTCCGGCCAGCCTCGAGGTATCTGATCGTGACCATGTCACCGGCCCGGGGCTTGAGGGCCTGCAGGCCCTCGACTACGACGCGATCGTCAAACTCGATGACAGCGCCGACATCACCCATCTCGGTGGCCTGGCCGAAGGCTTCGAACAATCGGCTCGACTTTGCGAACACGATCCGGACGCCGACATTCGTCTCGCGGTAGCGATAGCGCCCCATGGCCGAGGCGTTCTCGTAGGCAACGGAGGCCCTGGCCACGTCGAAGCGATCGATCGAGATGTACCGGTTGTAGCCGGCCTCCACGAGGTGTCAGTAGTGAGTGAGGGTGCGCTGCGCCACAGGGCCGTAGCCAGCCTCGACGAGCTGCTCGTTGAGGTCATCGAGCGAGATGGCACCACCTGCGGACCTGTAGAGGTCGAAGCCCGCACGGGTGTCACGGGGTGTCGCGTTCGCCATGGCGCCAGCCCTCCTTCAGCTTTGGGGGTCCGTGGCCACGTATCAGTCCGGCGTCGCCTGTGGTTTGTCGGCGGGAGCACGCGATCACGACGTCGCCTCGTTCTCGGCCATCGGTGGAAGGAACGCAGCGATGATGATGTCGTTGGATCTCCAGCCGCGGGGCCGCTTGACGACGAGGCCCACATCTCGAAGCCGGTTGAGGTCTCGACTGAGTGTGCGGGGACCGGCCTTCGCGTAGAGAGCGGCGAGCTTGGGAGTGAGGCCCGGCAGATCGTTCTTGGGGATAATTGTGCTGGACGGCATCGCCAGAACGAGTGAGCGCTGACGGTCTCGGGTCGGGCTCGAGGGAAACCGACTCATCGTCTCGTGGACGTGGTTGATCCACGTCACGTTGAACTGCTGGTCGCGAACGCTGCCGATCTGGTCTCGGAGGCCATCGACGAGACCCTGGGTCGCATAGCCAAGAAAGCTGGTCGTCTGTTCAGCGCGACTCGCCTCGGCGAGCTCTCGGTAGTACTGGTCGCGGGTGAGGTTGTAGTGGTTCGAGAGCAGGTGCGCTGCGGGCAGCGGGACCATCCCGCATCGAGCGAGGATCAAGAATTCAAGGAGTCGCGCAGTCCGGCCATTCCCGTCGCCGAACGGGTGAATCCATGCGATGTAGAGGTGCGCATAGATCGCACTCGCCACCGCCAGCGCGAATTGGATCTCGGGATCTTCTGACTTGAAGGTGTCACTCTCGAGCCAGGCTGCCAAGCGTTCGATCAGGCGCTCACAATCCTCGGGCGGTGCCCCCCGGTAGCTCGCGACACCGACGGAGTAGTCGCGCACCTTGCCCGGGATGACGTGTGGCTCGTACTCCGTGCCGTCGAGTACCAGCCGGTTGTACTCGCTGATCAGCTCCGCCGTGATGGTCGGAAGCTCGCCTCTCATGACCTGGCCATCGATTGCCATCAGAGCGTCGAGCACGTTTTTCACCTCGCGCTCCTGGTATGCCCTCGATGGGGGCGCGGTGAAGGTCCCGTGCAGAATTCCCGCGACCTGGTCCTCGGAGAGTGTGTTCCCCTCGATTGCTGTGGTGGCCTGGGCCCCCTTCACCAGAGTGACTTCATAGAGTCGGCGCGCAACCTCTGGCTGGAGCGGCGCGCCGGCCAGGTGCTCACACTTGGACCGGGCCTCTCCGAGGAGCATCCACAGCTTCGGGCCGAGGCCGTTGACATCGGAGGCTTTGAAGGTGATCCACGGGTGTGACTCTTCGTATGCGCGCACGTTCATACTCTACTATCGACCCCTCAGTTTGACCATTGAGATGTCCAACTGGCTGTCCGCAGGTGTGTCAGGCATCCCCGAACACCGCAGCACCGAACGTGGCGGCGGCTTCGGCCTGCATGCCGGGCATGACGTGTTGGTAGACGGTCATGGTGAAGGCGATGCTGCTGTGGCCGAGACGTTCGCTGACGACCTTCGGGTGGACGTTCTGCTGGAGCAGGATCGTGGCGTGGGTGTGGCGGAGGTCGTGAAGCCGGATCTTCGGTAGGTCCGACTGGGCCATGAAGCGCTGGAACGTCTGACTGATCAAGTCGGGGTGGACCGGTGGTCCACCGGCCTTGGCGAACACGAACCTGTGGGGGCCGGAAATTGTGTCGTGCCTGGTCAGGCGGCATGCCGGTATTCGTTGATGAGGCCGTCGCATCGGGCGGATTTCATGACACGCAGGTGGGGCGCGCTGACGATGGGCGAGGCCGCGAGTGGGGGTCGCTGGTCAAGGGAGCGATGGGGCCGGTGTTCGTTGTAGTGCTCGATGTAGTCGATGACGCGGCGTTCGAGCTGTCGCTGGTTCCAGACGATGGTGCGATCGAGGAGCTCGCGGCGGATCGATCCGATCCATCGTTCAGCGAACGCGTTGGCCACCGGAGTCCGGATGGGTGTCTTGAGGACCTTGAGGCCCTCGGTGCGGAAGATCTCGTCGAACGCGTCGATGAACTGGCTGCCCCGATCCCGGACCAGCGCCTCGGCGTTGGCGAGCTGGTCGGCGTGGCGGAGGAAGAGGTTGCGGGCGGCTTGGGTAGTCCAGGGTCCGGTTGGGTTGGCGGTGACCCCGGCGAAGAACACCTGGCGGGTGGGGACGTCGATGAAGAACAGGACGTATGCCCGGCGCAGCAGTGCGGTGTCGACAGTGAAGAAGTCACAGGCAACGGCGGCCTGGGAATGCAAGAACTGTGACCAGGTGACTTCAGTTCGATGGGGGGCGGGGTCGATGCCGTTGGCTTTGAGGATCTGCCACACGGTGGAGGAGG
>JAAEMS010000050.1 GCA_024225275.1 Actinomycetes bacterium | reverse complement strand
TCGACCGGGGACCGAGATGGTGTTGAAGCTGCGTCCCGAACACGCAATGGCAATCCGCAACACCTGAGGTTGACCCGGTCTGGCGGACACTTACCTTGAGGGCGTGAGCCCGGATTGGAGTGTCCATGTCAGGAACAGGTGAACGTCGACGGCCAGTTCCAACAGTCGGTGCACGGTGCCGGTCATGATGACCGGTGCTGATACCCGCACCGACTGTTGGAGAGTCCAGCATGCCAGATCCGTTGTCCGCGTCCGAGCGCGATGATGTTCATGCCTCGTTGAGTCAGAAGCCGGAGGTCGCCTGGGCTGAGGTTGGCCGTGAGCTTGGCCGGCATCCAACGACGATCGCCCGCGAGGTTGACCCCAACGGCGGCCGCGACAGCTACCGGCCGTCGTCGGCGCAGCGGCGTTGCGATCAAAAGCGTTGTCGGTCTCGGCCAGTTCGCCTCGATGAGTCCGATCCGCGGCGGCAACGAGTCCTAGATGAGCTCACCGCTGGTCGTTCTCCGGAGGCGATCTGGGCAGACCTCGCCGCCGAAGGTGTTGAGGATGCGCCGTGTGTCGAAACCATCTACGCCGCCGTGTACGACGGTCGCCTCGGACTCAAACCCGCCGACGTGTTGCGCACTCGACGTCGTCGCCGACGAGGCCGCCAAGCCCGCTGTGCCAACAAGCGCCCAGCGTTGCCCAACATCGACGCACGCCCCACCTCGGTGAATGATCGCAGCGAGGCGGGGCACTGGGAAGCCGACCAGATCATCGGCGCCCACAACCGCTCATCGATGCTGTGGCTGACCGAACGCGTTACCCGCTACGGGATCGGCATCTCGATGCCCGATGGCTACAGCGCGGTTGCCGTGTTGGCTGGACTGGTGGAAGCCTGCGAACAGATCCCCGCTCATCTCCTGAAGTCGATCACCTTCGACCAAGGATCAGAGTGGGCCCAGTGGGAACTCCTCTGTGGCACCTATGAGATCGACGCCTGGTTCTGTGATCCGCACTCGCCGTGGCAGCGCGGCCAGATCGAGAACCAGAACCGGGCATGGCGCTGGTGGTTCCCCCGCGGCACCGACCTCGCCTCGGTCACCCAAACAGAGATCAATCAAGCCACCGCGATCATCAACGGCCAACGCCGACGCAACCTCGACTACCAATCACCCGCCAGCCTCTATGCTGCCCTCACCGTGCGCTGACCACTGGAACTGGCCGACGCCAACAACCCCGGACCAGGCCCCAACGCCGTCACCATGACCCAAACCCGCACTTACGACCACGACGGCCAACTCATCGAGGTCATTCTCGATGACGGAACCAGCACCGAAACCACCGGGTTCAGTTGGGACAACAACCGGCCGATACCCCAAATCGTCACCTGGACCGACACCGACACCACCAACATCCTCTACGGCAACACCCGCACCGCCGCTATCGGGCCGGCTGGCGATGAGACCTTTGCCTACAACGCACTCAGTGATGTAATCGCCACGCCTGGAAGCGTCCTCGCGGCTGCCGACTCCTACGGGCCATATGGGCAGCCGAGTGCCGCGGTGTTCCCGATCGGATTCGGTTATCGGGGGGAACTACAGACAGAGAGCCAAGTCCACCTACGGGCCCGCGAGTACCACCCAACAACCGGGAAGTTCCTGAGCAGAGACCCGCTGATGGCGTCCCCCTACGGGACCGAAGACGGCATCCCCTCCACAGCGAATCCGTACCACTATGTCGGAAACGACTCCATCAACTTCGTCGACCCGCTCGGATTATGCCGGGCCTCCGATGGACAACCGTGGTGGGATCCGTCTGAAAACTGTGACGGAGAGGTCGACCCGGCTGCGGACTGCCTCGCGGCTGGCGGCACCCACATCTACGAACGTACCGGTGAGTGCGTGAATCTCGAAGCTCGCGCACCGGTGTTGTGTCCCGCCCCCTTGACGGCGGTAGCGGGGTTTCTCGATCCGGTCACACCTTTTGTAGAAGTGTTCTTCGACCAGACGATCGATGGATCAGCTGTTGATCCAACCGCTGGGTACATCCCGTTCCCGACGCCGGTCTTAACCGGCGCCACCGGATATGTCGCTGGGGCTAGTGCGAAAAAGTTTGGCCTGTCGAAAGTCGCTCCGTGGCGTTGGGGCCTCCGCGGCGTCCAGTCCGGCGCCAAGGTGACGGGATTCGCGGTGGCCTACAACGTCGGATGTCAGGTGGGGTCGACGGAGGATTTCAGGGCAGGGCTAGTCGAGCTGGGGTACTGGGGCGGTCAAGCGTTTGAGGTCGCTACCGACGGTCTGGGCGACTTGGCAAACAGTCTGCTTCCGAAGTTCACGCTGCCGCTGTGATGGGGTTATGAGATTTCGACGTCAACCTCGCGAGTCCGCGGAAGAGGAGTCAACCGAGGACCAGTATCAGATTCCGTGGGGCCGGGTGTCAGCTGCCCTAGCAGTTCAGTTCATCCTGCTATTTCTCTTCTTTGATCAGTTCCACGAGGACCATGTCGCGGCCATCTTTGCTGCGGGGTTGACCGTTCCGTTGGTCGTGTTGCTCCTGACCGCGTCGTTCGAACCGTCGAGACGATGGGTGGAAAAGACAGTCAGGACCCATGGACCAAAGAGTTGGTTCGATCAAGAGGAGGACTGACCCTGAGGTTGATCCGACCGCCGACTACAGCGACGGCGTCGACACCTACACCGTCACCTACGGCTACGACGCCGCCGGACGCCGCACCTCGGCCACCGGCCCCGACGGCACAACCACCTGGGTCTACGACTCGCGTGGTCGCATCACCCAGGTCACCGAACCCGACGGCGACGT
>JAAEMS010000049.1 GCA_024225275.1 Actinomycetes bacterium | reverse complement strand
GGTGGGAGGGGGGGAGGGGCGTCGCTCCGCTCGGCGATGCCCCAGGGCGCCGGCAGGGCACCAGCCCGAGCGGCGGTGAGCCACCCCTTGAAGAGGGTGTGGACCGACTCTGCCCCCACGAGCGGGTCGGGGTCGACGGGCAAGCCTGAGGGGAAGAGCACAAAGGGTTCGGTCTGCTTGCCGCCGAGCCCCCCGTGGAAGCCGATGAGCTCCTCGAAGGCGGCGCCCTCGTCCATCTCGGGATCGTAGAAGCTGTTGACCAGCAGGTCGGGGCAGTTGTGGAACGAGTCGGTGCGGCGGAGATGATCGGCGGCGTTGGGCCCGAACGGCGCTAGTGGGTCGATGCCTTCCACCCGCCCGTCGTCGAGGTAGTGGACTCCGTGGTTGCCGATCACCAGGGGACCGAGTACCTCGGACCGTACGAGTACCAGGCCGATACCCGGATGGGTTGCGAGCCCGAGGACGAGGCCCGGGTACCTACCGGTGAGCGCCTCGAAGCTGGCGCGCCCTTCGATGCCCGGGAAGGAGATGAGACCGAGATTCCCCGATGCGAGAACTACCGCATCGTGAGCCTCGCGGCGATCGGCGGCCGAGGCGTACCCCGGTCCCAGCACGACCTCGCCGTCGACTGTGCGACGTCGGACCAGCGATGCGACGAGATGACCGACGCGGCTGTCGTCCTGGATGGTGTCGCTCAACAGAGCGTTGAGATTGCCCCACCCCTCGCTCGACTGTTCCGGGCCGTCGACCTGCTGGCTTCGATCGAGCAGGGAATCGACGAGATCGGCCAGGGTCAGGTTGTATCGCTGGAGAAAGGTCGATCCCTGGGTCTGGCCGTGGTCGGAGAGGACCACCACATGGTAGGGCCGCGGCGCCTCGGCCATGGCCCGTTCCAGCCGGGCGAACTGCTGATCGAGCCGCCACAAGGTCTCCAGCGCGTCGGGGGCCGAGATGCCCGAATGGTGGGCGACCTCGTCGTAGCCCACCAGGTCGGCGTACGCCGCGGGAACCCCACGGTAGATGTCGCTCAGGAGGGTGTAGACGGTGAGATCGCGGAGCATGACCGTCGCTCCCGCCCTCACCAGGGGGTAGACGCCGCTCCGTTTCTGGCGGGGCTGGATGTCGCGGCGGCGGCTGCGCCAGGCCGCCGCCAGCTCGCGGGCGACCTCGGCCCCGCTGAGCACCAGCAGTCGGGCGATGGCGTTGGGATCGGCCAGGAAGTAGGAGAGGGCATGCTTGCTCGATCGGGAGCGGTCGGTCACGGTGCTGAAGGTCAACAACGAGTCGGGGCTGTCTCCGGAGAAGACATTGGAGCGTGACACGCCGCCGTCGGCGAGAAGGCCGTTCCCGTCTGACTGTCGGCGCTCGATCTCGGCCGCGTCGCGGGGCCGGTTCGACGTCATCACCCTGCCGGCTTCCTTGTCGTACCAACGGAAGGCGGGCATGTCGCTGTTGTCGCCGTGGAGTATCCCGGCCTGGCTGGCGCCGGTCTGGGACGACAGGTCGCACTCCCACCCGATGATCTGGTGTGTCCCCGACCGTACCCATCGGGCCACGGTCGGCATGAAGCCCTCACCCAGGGCCCGGCGAAAGACAGCCTCCGACAGGCCGTCGATCTGGAGGAAGAGCACGCCCGGGATTTCGGTGGGCTCCGGCGGTTCCAGCCGATCGACCATCCTGCGAACCACGTTTCGCCGCCAGACGACATCGTCATCGATGGCCAATAGGTTGCCGGTTGCCGCGGCGACCGCCGTCATCCCCAAGGACGCGATAACGGCGGTCCCGAGCCCATCGACCTCGAATCCGTCCACCAACTGGGCCCCGATCAGCAGGATGACCCCGTTGGCGACCAGACCGAGAAGACCGAGCGTCCACACGATCAGACGGGTAGCGAACCTGGCGATGAACGGCCAGACGATGCCGTTCACTACGGCTATGACGACGACGGCCCCGACCGCTGCCGACCACCCGTCGATGGACAGGTCCGCCAGTAGCCACGACATCGCCAACAGAGCGACCAGGCTCACGGCGAAGACGACCACGATCCGGCCGACCGAAGGGCGGGGCGGGGTGGGGGTGGATGGACGGGTCACGGCTCGACCCGGATGTTCACGAGATCCCGATGAGGCGGCGACAGGATGGGTTGGGCCGCTGGTACGAGCTTTCAACCACAGGTGGTGGTGAGCTTGTCGAACACCGCACCGGCGGTATCGACCACGGCGGCTCCGGCTTCGATGACCCCCTGGGCGTCGGTGGCGGTGAACTCGTTGCTCAGGGCGTCGAGCCGCGTACCCAGTTGGTCGACCGCGGTATCGAGGTCGGTGATCTCCTGGTCGGCCAGGTCCGCACCGCTGTCCCGTAGTTGGTCGACGTCGGAGCTGATGGCGCTGAACTGTTCTTCGAGCGCGTTGGTGCCTTCGGAGATGATGTCGATGTCGGTCAGACCCTCGATGTTGGCTTTGAGACTGTCGCCGGCATCACAAAAGGCCTCTTCGGGATCGTCGGAACCGCATCCGGCGAGCAGGCCGAGAATCAGGAGTCCACCGACGAGAATGGACGATGGGCGGCGCCACCGCCGACGAATGTGGTCGGGTCGGTGGGCCAACGGATGATCGCAGTGTGTGTTCCTGGTCATGGTCGAGAATCTATCCGCGACCATGGTGTCGCTGGAGGGCTCCGACCGACCCCGGTAGTCGAAGCGGGCGTCGAGGCCTCTCGGCCCGGCGTCGAGACGGGCGGGCTGTATCTGGCGAAAGAGCTGGTGACCATCGAGCCGACGGGATCGCTTGCACCACCTATAGTCCACCCCGTGAATCCCGATACCTGTCCCCTTGCCGCCGATGGGCGGTCGGCTGGGGGCCGGTCCGAGATCTCGATGGTGGTGGGCGCATGAGCGGTGATGAGCTGATCTTCCTGGCCGTGCTGCTCCTGCGGCTCGGGGTCCCCCTGTTCATTCCCAGGTTTCCGCTTCCGGCAATCCTGGCGGCGCTGGTGATCGATGCGGCCGACCAGACGATCTTCCAGAATACGACCGACCTCAACCTCGACGGGTACCAGGGCTACGACAAGGCCCTGGACGTCTATTACCTGACCGTCGCCTATCTGGCCATGGTGAGGAACTGGGGTGATCCGTTCGCGTTCCGGACCGGCCAGTTCCTCTGGTACTACCGATTGTCGGGCGTGTTGCTGTTCGAGATCACCGGGGTCAGAGCCCTCCTGATCATCTTCCCCAACACGTTCGAGTACTTCTTCATCGCCTACGAGACCGTCCGTTTGTGGTGGCAACCGGGTCGCCTGAACAAGAAGCAGGTGATCACGATGGCCGCGGCCATCTGGATCTTCATCAAACTTCCTCAGGAGTGGTGGATCCACATCGCCCAGCTCGATTTCACCGACTTCATGAAAGAGGATGTCTTCGGTGTCTCGGCCACCGCGTCCTGGGTTGATGCCATCGGTGAGAACCTGTGGTTCCTGGCCCTGCTCGTCGTGGTGGTGGCCGTCGCGGTGGTCGGTGTTCGTCGTCTGCGGGAGCGTCTCCCACCGCCGGACTGGTCGATCACCTTCGACGTCGACCGAACACGGCACCAAGCGGAGATCACCCCGGCCCCCGATCCTGATTGGCAGCCGGTCGTGAGCTGGTACATGTTCGAGAAGATCGCCCTGGTCTCCATGGTCACCACCATCTTCGCCCTGGTGCTACCCGACAACGAGGTCACCGCTCTGGGTGTTGTGGTTCCCGTCGGATTCGTCATTATCGCCAACTCCTTCGCGAGCACATGGCTGGCCCGTCGAGGGCGGAGCTGGAGCTCCACGTTGGCTGAGTTCGCTACCATGCTGGTGGTCAATATCGCGTCGGCGCTGGTGTTCATCGTCCTGGTGCGCCGGTCGGACTCAGCGGTCAACGAGGGAGCGACGGTCTTCTTCGTGCTCTTGCTCACCCTCATCGTGACCCTCTTCGATCGGTATCACCGAAGAGAGTCGACGGCAGTGTTCGGCGGCCATCCGACCCGCTGAGACAGGAATCAGTCCTTTGGTGTGATCGGCTTCGCCGGGGATGTGGACCCGGGCGAACCAGAAGGAGAGTTGAACTCATGGAAGGGTTCGGGATGTTGGCACTCGGTGCCCCACCCCTGGTCGCTGACTTCGCGGTGATCACGATCGGGGCCGCGGTGCTCGGCTACCTGTGTCAACGCATCCACCTCGAGTCGATCGTCGGGTTCCTCCTGGCCGGAGCGATCATCGGCCCCAACGCCCTGGGACTCATCAAGGACATGGAGCTCGTCGAAGGTATGGGCGAAGTCGGCGTCATCTTCTTGATGTTCGCCATCGGCCTCGAGCTGAGCGCCGATCGGCTGCGCGAGATGGGTGCTCTGATGCTCGGTGGCGGTGCTATCCAGGTCGGCTCGACGATTGTGATCGTGACGGGGCTGTGTGCCCTGTGGGACGTCGATGTGAAGACCGGCATCTACACCGGTTGCCTGGTGGCCCTCAGCTCGACCGCGGTGGTCCTCAAGCTCTTGTCCTCTCGAGGTCACACCGAAACGCCGACG
>JAAEMS010000048.1 GCA_024225275.1 Actinomycetes bacterium | reverse complement strand
CATATTGACCTCCTTTGTTCAAGTTTGCGGTTCTCTGGCGCTCGCTCTGGCTGGCTTTTTCAACTTTTGGCGACATTCGGGACAATTGTTGGCCATTTTGCCGAACTTTGAACGCAATTCGACGTCTGCGCATAATATGCCCGAGGTCACATCGATGCGGAATTGTGTTGGCCGTCATGGCGCTTGTGCCCTTGCCTTGAGGTCAGAGATGTTTGCCAGTATCTGTGACCATATGACCATAGTTCACACGGGACAGCAATCTCTGCCAGTTGCAAGATGATTGAACGGGCATGGAGGATGGCCTTCGCTCCGATCTTTATCAGCCGATCCCGCAAGCTGGTTAGTGACCAGTCGGCTATTGAATCTGGCATTACGAGGGTTCGGACAAAGTTGGCCAGATTGTAAGCCAGCGCATGAAGCTGAAGCCGAACTTCATTGGCCGCAAAGCTTTTGCAGGATAAACTTGTCCACTTCAACGCATATTTGCCTTCCTTGATATATTGTTCGGCCGTGCCGCGCTGATTGTAGAACTCATAAACCCGTTCATCTGATACCGTAAGCGTAGTGACGACAAAACCAACCCGAGGAAACAAATCACCGGGATGCCATTCCACCTTGGTAACAACCCGGCGTG
>JAAEMS010000047.1 GCA_024225275.1 Actinomycetes bacterium | reverse complement strand
CACCCTTGAACAAGAGGTTCGAGGTGGAGTCGGGGGCAACATGGTCCTGGAAGGTCCGGAAGTCGAGAGTCTGATGCTTGTGCCCGAAGTAGAAGCTCACCAGGTTTCCCGAGGCCCCCCGACCGGCCAGCCGGCAGTCGGCTCGCAGGCGGGCGTAGTCGCCGCCGAGAGCCGCGACCGAGGCGGTGAGGGTGGCCTGGTCGGCGACCCGCGAAGCCTGGGTGCCGAGCTGCCAGACCCTATCGCCCAGCATCTGCACGTCGAGGTAGCCGACATTGGCCGCCGGACCGACCTCGATTTCGGTGACGGGCACGAACAGGGCGGCCACGTCGGCGGAGCCGGCCCAGTCGACTACCTCGAGCTCCGACCCCGCGCCGGCACGGATGACCAGCCGGGGGGCGACCAGGGCGCCGTCGTCGTCGACCCAGTTGAGCACGACGACGGGCCCGTCGAGACGAACCCGTTCGGGCACCGAGACCAGGATGGGAGCCGCGGCGAAGCCGTCGTTCAGTTCGACGAACACGTCAGCCGGTTCGTCGAAGGCCACACCCAGATCGCCGGCCGAGCCCAGGTCGGCGAGCGAACCGACCCGGACACCCTTCGAGGTGGCGGCATCGGACACGTCGAGCAGGACCGGATGGCCGTTTCGCAGCACCACGGTGGCCGCCCGTTCGGGGATCAGGGCCAGAAGATCATGGACCTCGGTGGGGACGTGGCCCGAGGCCCCGTGGGCCGGGTGGTAGGCACTCAGGTCCAGCTCACCGATTCGGCTGTAGCGCCAGACCTCTTCGTCGGGCGACGGCAAAGACTGGGCCGCGAACGACTCAGCGGCGGCCACCCGTCGTTCAACGAGCCAGCCGGGTCCGCCCAGACCACGGGCCTGTTCAGGGGAGAATGCAGTCATCGGTCCTCTTCGTGCAGCGTGGGGGGAGTGATCAACGGCGTCGGAACCGGCGTAGGAAGCCCTTGAGCCCCGACGATCCTTCGGCCTGGCGGGCCTGTTCGCTTTCGACTTCGGCCCTTACCTCGGCGCCCACCGAGTTGATGATGTCTTCGGCCTCGTCGAGGAGACGGGACACCGCATCGCCTTCGCCGACCCCGGGAGGCTCCTCGGGGGTGGGCGGGGTGATCAGGGTTCCGTGGCTCCAGTTGACGTCAGCCATGCGGGGCTCGAACTTCGGGCAGTCGTCCGGGCAACGCCAGGGCGCCTCGGGAGCCAGGTCGAGGTTGCATTTCCGCACGGTGTCACCGCTCGCGTAGGTACGGCTCTCGAATTGTTTGCAGTCCTGACGCATCGGCATAGCGCTGATTCCTGGCCGGGGCGCCCCCTAGCCAATCGATCCTTCCATCTGGAGTTCGATGAGCCGCGACCACTCGACCGCGTACTCCATGGGCAGAGTACGGGTGACGGGTTCGATGAAGCCGTTGACGATCATGCCCATGGCCTGCTCCTCGGTGAGGCCCCGGCTCATGAGATAGAAGAGCTGCTCGTCGGCCACCTTCGAGACCGTGGCCTCGTGGCCGATCACCGCGTCGCGGGCCCCGATCTCCATGTACGGATAGGTGTCGGTGATGCTCTCGTCATCGAGGATGAGGGCATCGCACTGCACATGGCTCTTGCAGCCGTAGGCGTCGTCCTCGACCCGAACCAGGCCGCGGTAGCTGGTGCGACCCCCGTCCTTGGAAATCGACTTCGACACGATCTTCGAGGTGGTCTCGGGGGCGGCGTGCACCATCTTGGCGCCTGCGTCCTGGTGCTGACCGGGCCCGGCGTAGGCGACGGACAGGACCTCGCCCGAGGCCTTGGGCCCCACCATGACCACAGCCGGGTACTTCATGGTGAGCCGGCTACCGATGTTGCCGTCGATCCACTCCATATGACCTTCGGCCTCGACCCGGGCCCGCTTGGTGACCAGGTTGAACACATTGTTCGACCAGTTCTGGATGGTCGTGTAGGTCACCCGGGCCGACGGCTTGACGATGATCTCGACCACGGCCGAGTGGAGTGAATCAGAGGTGTACACCGGGGCCGAACAGCCCTCGATGTAGTGCACCTTCGAGCCCTCGTCGGCGATGATCAGGGTGCGCTCGAACTGACCCATGTTCTCGGCATTGATCCGGAAGTAGGCCTGTAGCGGCATGTCGACCTCGACACCCGGGGGCACATAGATGAACGAGCCCCCCGACCAGACCGACGAGTTGAGGGCCGAGAACTTGTTGTCGGCCGGCGGAATCACCGTGCCCAGGTAGGCCCGCACCAGTTCGGGGTACTCGCGCAGGGCGGTGTCCATGTCGCAGAAGATGACACCCTGGGCCTCGAGATCCTCGCGGTTGCGATGGAACACGACCTCGGACTCGTACTGGGCAGTGACCCCGGCCAGGTACTTGCGCTCGGCCTCGGGAATACCCAGCTTCTCGTAGGTGTCCTTGATGGCGTCGGGAAGATCTTCCCAGGCGTCGACCTGACCCTCGGTTGGCTTGATGTAGTAGAAGATGTCATCGAAGTAGATTTGGGACATGTCACCGCCCCAGTTGGGCATGGGCTTGCGCTGGAACCGCTTGAACGACTTCAGGCGGAACTCCCGCATCCAATCGGGTTCACCCTTCATCCAGGACATCTCCTTGATGATGTCCTCGTTCAAGCCCCTCTTGGGCTTGTAGACGTAGTCCTCGGCGTCACTCCAGCCGAGCTTGTACCGACCAAGGTCGAGAGCATCGGCGGTGCTGGTCATGGGGCCTTCCCAGGGGTCACGGACGACGGAGATAATTTCTCCTATCCGCATAGTACTATCTCGATCCCGCCACGCGACGCGGACCTTCCGGAGGGCAACGACTCAGGTTGTGGTTCCCGCTCGGATCATGCGTGACCATCCGCCAGGTGCCGCGCCCAGGGGCGGGATCAGGCCAACCGACGCAGATCCTGGCGGTAGCGCTGGGCGCGGGCCGAGTAGCTGTCGACGCCGTGTTGGATCATCTCGGGGGTGACCTTGTCCTCGCGGATCTTGGCCGGGATACCAAGGGCCATGGCTCCGGGGGGCACCACCATATTGTTGGGCACCACCGCGTTCGAGCCCACCAACGACTGGGTGCTGATCACCGCCCGGTGGAGGACCACCGCACCGTTGCCCACGAGGGCGAAGTCCTCGACCGTGCATCCCTCGAGGTGCACGATGTGGCCGATCACGCAGCTGTCGCCCACCGTGGTGGTGAGGCCGTCGGTGCAATGCAGCACCGAGCCGTCCTGAATCGAGGAGTTGGCCCCGATCCGGATACCTTCGCCATCGTCACCCCGCAGAACCGCGCCCGGCCATACCGACGAACCGGCCCCGATGACGACCCGACCAATGACCGTGGCGTCAGGGTGGATGAAGGCATCCGGATGGACGTCAGGCTCAAGATCACCAAGTGCGTAGATGGGCATGACCGAAGAAGCTAGCTGTTCTCGATCCCTCCTCGTCGCGGGGACCGGTCAGCTGCGGGTCGAGTCCTGATCGTCGACGATATCGAGGGTGGGCTCTCCCAGCTCGATGCGGTCACGCAGGTCGATGACGGTGTCGGCCTCGGCCGCGGCGATCACGTCGAGGATCTCGTCGCTGACCAGCTCGTCGTGATCGAGGAGAGCGTCGCGCAGAGCTTCGACGACGTGACGGTTCGTCGAGAGCATGACTACCACCTCCTCGCGGGATTCGTCGAGCAGGTTCTCGACCTGCTCGCGAGACACCTCATCGGAGAGGACCTTGGCCACCACATTGCCGGCGCCGGCCATGGTCGCCGCGTCGAACGAGACCAACGAGCCGGACATCCCGTACGAACCGACCATCTGGCAGGCGATGGTCGTGGCCTGGTTGAGGTCCGCACTGGGACCGCTAGTGGTCTCGCCGAACCAGATCTGCTCGGCTACCAGACCGCCCAGAGCAATCTTGATGGTGGCCAGGAGCTCGCCCCGACCTCGGAGGTAGCGCTCTTCGTTGTCGCTGTGGGCCAACAGACCGAGTGCGTCGCGGCGCTTCACGATCGAGAGTACGTCGAGCTGACGGATGAGCGATGCCTTCTGGCCACCGGGTCCGGCCTGGCCCACCAGGTAGGCAACCGCGGCGTGACCGGATTCGTGGGTGGCGATCATGTCGCGCTCGTGGTCGGTATAGGCCACCGGCTGCTTGAGCCCGAGCTCCTCGGTGAGCTTGGCGCTCTGGATGTCGTTCCAGTCGAGCTGGTCGGCGCCCCGCCGGATGGCCCAGACCAGAGCCTCATCGAGGAGATGCTCGAGCATGACCGGTGAGTACCCGAAGGTCGACGCGGCCAGCGCGGAGCGCCGGGGCTCGGTGTCGAGGTCGGCTACATGGGCCTTCTTCTCGAGGTAGTAGTCGAGGATGTCGCGCCGCTCGGCCCGGTTGGGCAATCCGAAGTAGACCGACCGGTCGAACCGGCCCGGACGGAGCAGGGCGGGGTCGAGGTCGGCGGCCCGGTTGGTGGCCCCCACGATGAGAACATTGGCCGGCGCCGGCTTGGGCTTGGGCACCTGGATCTTGCCCGGCAGGAACCGGTTGAACATCGAGATGATCCCGCCGGCGACCTTCTGGCTGCGGGTCGGCTCGTCGAAGCTCTGGAGCTGGATGAGGAGCTCGTTCACCACGCCGGCAATGCCCTCGGTGCCACCCCCGTTGCCCATGCCGGTGCGAGCCGCACCGATCGCATCGAGTTCTTCGATGAAGCCGATGGCGCCACCCTCCTGGCGGGCCGCCTTGCGGAGGGCTTTGAAATAGTTGCGGATCTTCTTGTTGGTGGCGCCGTAGTACATGGTCTGGAAAGCCGACGACGACACGAACATGAAGGGCACGCCAGCCTCGGCCGCCATGGCCTTGGCCATATAGGTCTTGCCGGTTCCGGGAGGCCCTTCAAACAGGATGGCCCGCCGGGCGTTGCCGCCCATGCTCTCGCGGAAGGTCTTGTGGGCGAGGAAGAGGTTCAGGGTCCGGATGACCTCTTCCTTCACGACCTCGGCACCACGGACGTCGTCGAGGCTCAGGCCCAACTCTTCGCCGCGGTAGGTCACGTGGGGGGAACGGCCGGCTGCGATCATCGGGCCCAGCAGGACCAGCATGAGGATGGCGAGGATCACCCCGACGATCAGGTAGATCGGTTCGATGTGGGGCAGACCCGGTTGGACAGGATTGCCGATGGCGAGGCGCCAGCCCATCCAGGCCCCAACCACGCCGAGGCCTATGGCCAGGCGCCACAGCCGCCGGATTCGCTCGCTCTCCCGGGTCAGAGCCACATCAGCTCGCCCGGCCAGGACGCGGGAATCCCCCAGGTCGTTCACGCGGCCTTCGGCGGTCGCGTCATCTTGTGACAGGACCGACTGCTTGGACCGGCCTCGATTCACCCATCGCCCCACGGTGTTGCTCTCCCATACACGTCGCCCCACAGAAAACCTGCGCCGCCGGCCGGGACAGTCCTTCCGATCGACAGTCGGAGCGCAGAAGCCCGAACCGGCGGCATATTCTGCGAAGGTACATGATTCGAGCGGACCACGCTAGGTGACGCCCAGTTTACTTTGAGTGACTGAAACACCGCATTGGGTGATGGCAGGCGCTACGGTTGGGGGGTGGGCCTCACCGCCATCAACCCCCGCGTCTGGGTGGTTCTGGCCGTCTTGTTCTTGGTGGCGCTGGGCATCAGAACCCTGAGACGGACCGTCAAGCACCGCTTGCGGCAGCTACGGGACGAAGGCCCGAGGGCGGCAGGAAGGCTGGTCAGTCGTTCGGCGCGAAACTTCCGTAGCCGCCCTTGAAGAACACCATCGGCCCAGCTTCGCGGTGGGTCGCCAGATGGAGGACCCTCCCCACCACGATCCAGTGGTCGCCACCATCATGGATGGCGTCGGTCTTGCAGTCGATGGTGGCGATGACGTCGGGGAGCACCGGTGAGCCACTCGGTGCGGCCATCCAGCTGACTCCCTCGAACTTGTCCTCGGCCCGGCTGGCCATGGTGCTGCAGAGCTCGAGCTGATCGTCGCCCAGGACGTTCACACAGAAGTGGTCGGCCTTGTCGATGCGGGCCCACGTACCCGACTGCTTACCCGCGAAGAAGGCAACGAGGGGCGGGTCGAGCGAAACCGAAGCGAACGAACCGATGGCCATCCCGACGGGGCCATCGCCGTCGTGGGCGGTGACCACCGTGACCCCAGTGGGGAAGTGTCCGAGCACTCTGCGGTACTCGGCCGGATCGATCTCGGGGTGGTCGGACACCTGGACTCTCCTCTGGTCGATGATCAGCAAGAGCGTAGCGCCGAGGGTTTCGGGATCCGGATTGGAAATGCTGGTTGCTCAGTACGAGAGAACCAAACCCTCGTGGGCCGCGGTGACCTCGAGCTTCTGACCCAACCCGCAGGCCCGGGCCTCGGCGACGAGTCGGTCCATGATGTCGTCGTCGTGGACCGGGTCGTGGTGGAACAGGGCCACCTGTTTGGCCCCCGCCTTGGCGGCCATGTAGACGGCGTACTCGATCGTGCAGTGCCCGAAGTGGGCCTTCTGCTTGAACTCTTCGACCGTGTACTGGGCGTCGTGGATGACGAGATCGGCGCCGTCGGCCAGTTCGAGGGCCGACTCAGCCACCTGGAAGCCGCCGTCGAGGGGCTGCTGGTGATCGCTGAGGTAGGCAATCGTGGTCCCATCGATCTCGATCCGGAAGCCAAGGGTGGGACCGATGTGAGGGATGAGTCGGGCAGTGATCTGTGCCCGGCCAATCTGGAAGGAGCCGTCAGCCACCTCTTGGAAGCGGATGGTCCCGGGCAGCTCGTCGGTACGCACCGGAAAATACGGAGGCCGCACGAAACCATCGAAGGCATCGGTGAGCGACATGCCCTCCTGGGGCGGCCCGTAGATGTCGAGATGAGAGCCGGGGCGGAGGATGGGAAGGAAGAAGGGCAACCCCTGAACATGGTCCCAGTGCAGGTGGGTGACCAGCGCGGTTCCCCGGAAGGGCTCGACCGCCGCCGCTCCGTCGTGGGAAGCGTTCACCGAATCGCCGAAGAGCCGCAAACCGGTTCCGAGATCGAGAACGATCGGCTCCTGATCGGGAGTGGTGATGGAAACACATGATGTGTTGCCGCCATATCTGACATTGCTGGGCGATCCACACGGGGTGGAACCGCGTACCCCCCAGAATGCAACGTCAACCATGCAGCTACCCCCTGGCGCAGCAGCGTTCGCCCACGAGCTGCCACTGGAAAACTTCGCGAAGCCTAAACCAACCACCCCCTTCAGGTCCTCTACTTGTGACCCATGTCTCAGAGCCCGACGACACTTGGGCGCCATTGGCGTGGTTGGACGAAGATGGTCGGCATGACCGATCCCGCCACCACCCCCGGCTTCCCAACACTGCCCGACGGCTTCGTCGCGGTGGTCAAGCGTGACTGCCCTACCTGCGAGCTCGTGGCCCCTGCCCTGGGCGAACTCCAGCAGACAAGCGGAGTCACCGTCTACTCCCAGGATGATCCCGGGTTTCCCGGCGGCCTCGCGGTCATCGATGACCGCGACCTCTCGGTGTCCTGGCACCACGACATCGAGACGGTACCCACCCTCATTCGGGCCGAGAACGGCGCCGAGGTCGAGCGCATCGTCGGCTGGGACCGCGACCGTTGGCGGGCATTCACCGCTCACACCACCCTGGGCGAGGATCTCTCCGAGTACAGCCCCGGCTGTGGCTCCCTCAGCGTCGATCCATCTCTCGTCGACGAGCTGAGGGTGCGGTTCGGTGGGTCGTCCGTGCGAGGTCGGCGGGTCGAGATCGCCGAGCTCGAGGATGAGTTCGAGTCGATGTTCGAGAGAGGCTGGAGTGATGGCCTGCCCCTGGTCCCTCCCACCGAGGCCCGAGTCACACGGATGCTCGAGGGCACCACTCGCGCTCCCGGCGACGTGGTCGCCGTCGTCCCACCCGATCTGGTCGAGTGCACCGTCGAGAAGGTGGCGGTCAACGCCGTCATGGCCGGCTGTCGCCCCGAGTACCTACCGGTGGTGATTGGGGCGGTCGAAGCCGCGTGCACCGACCAATTCAACATGCACGGCCTGCTGGCCACCACGATGCCCATGGGTCCGGTGCTGATCGTGAACGGACCCATCCGCCAGGCCATCGGCATGAACAGTGGAGGCAATGTCTTCGGGCAGGGGAACCGGGCCAACCTGACCATCGGCCGGGCTCTTCAGCTCGTGGTACGGAACATAGGCGGCGGCCGCCCCGGTGAGGTCGACCGCGCCGCCCACGGCGGCCCCGGCAAGGTGTCGTTCTGCTTTGCCGAGGATGAAGAGGGCTCACCCTGGGAACCCCTGGCGACCGACTTCGGCGTCGATCCCGGCGTTGACGCGGTCACCCTGTTCCCGGGGGAGAGCCCCAAGGTCATCGTCGACCAGCTGTCGCGCCAACCCGAGTCACTCACCCGCACCCTGGCCATGAGTCTCCGAGCCATGCACCACCCCAAGCTGGTGAGGGGCTTCGATGTGCTTCTGGCAATCGGCCCCGAACACTCCCGCATCTACCGTGAGGCCGGCTGGACCAAGGAACAGCTCGTCGACCGGCTCCACGAACTGTTGGTGTTGGATGGTGACGAGATGATTCGCGGCGCCGCGGGTATTGCCGAGGGTGTGCCCGAGATCATGGCCGGTACACCCATACCCAAGTTCCGACCCGAAGGAATCCGCATCGTGCACTGTGGCGGCGGCGCCGGCCTGTTCTCTGTCATGATTGGGGGGTGGGTCAACGGCCCGGTGGGCAGCGATCCTGTCTGTCAGCCCATCACGCCCTGATCCCATGTCCAGCCATCCAGGGGGAAAACCATGAGCTCGACGGTTCTGATCGACCCGACCAGTGAAGCTACGCCCGCAGTCCGCGAACGCAACGCCCGTCCCGAGTCACTCGAAGGCAGAACCGTGGGTCTGCTCGACATCTCCAAGCCTCGAGGGAACCTCTTCCTCGACCGCATCGAGGAACGGCTCGTTGAGCTGGGCGCTCGGGTCGAGCGCTACCAGAAGCCGACGTTCACCAAACCCGCTCCGGTTGACCTGCGCCACGAGATCGCTACCCAATGCGAGGTGGTCATCGAGGCGTTGGCCGACTGAGGTAGCTGTACGTCGTGCAGTGTGCACGACATCATTGATCTCGAGAGCCGCGGCCTGCCCGGTGTGTTCGTTGCGACCGTCCAGTTCACCGATGGGGCCGCCGCCCAGTCGAAGGCCCTGGGCCTCGAACCGGCTGCGGTGTGGGTCGAGCACCCGATCCAGGACCGCAGCGACTACGAGATGGTCACCATCGCCGACGGCGCATTCGACGAGATCGTGCAGGCACTCACCACGGGCTAGCGCGGGAGGTCGATCCCCACTCCGTGGGCGATGGCTCGATCGTGAACGAGCTTGGCCGCCGCTACATCCTGGGCGGCCACCCCCACCGACTTGTACAAGGTCAGCTGCTCGGGGCTGGTCCTTCCCGTCTTCGTGCCGCTCACCAGCTCACCGATCTCAGCGTGTACATGGTCGGCGGTGATGGCGCCTTCCTCGAGCGGGATACGCAGGTCATTGGAGCCGGCCGGGAACGTGGCGAACGCGGTGTTGGCCGTCTCGACAACGAGTAGTGCGTCGGCCACGGTCGCCGTGTCGATCTCGCGGCCAACGGCGTTGAATCCCACCGCCGCGACATGGGTGCCCGGGGCCAACCAGTCGCGTTGCACCACCGGCTCGGACGCATCGGTAGTGGCGCACACCACATCGGCCCCGCGGCATCCGTCCTCGAACCCGGCGGCGGCCACTACGTCGCGGCCCATCTCCTCGGTCAGCCTCACAGCCAGCGTGGCGGCCTTCTCCGCGCTCCGGCCGGCAATCCGGATCTCGTCGAAGGGGCGCACCCTCTCGACGGCGACGGCATGGGAGTGGGCCTGGACCCCGGTGCCACAGATGCACAGGACTCGGGCGTCGGAGCGGGCCAGGAGGTCGGTCGACAACGCCGATCCAGCCCCCGTTCGGGCCGCGGTAATCGAGTCGCCGTCGAACATGCCGAGAAGCTCGCCCGTGTCGGGTTCCACCAGCACCACGATGGCCTGATGGGTGGGGAACTCGGTACCGGCGTTGCCCGGGTAGACGTTCACGATCTTGGTGGCCATGGCCCCCAAAGCGGGGATGTAGGCGGGCATGACCGCCATGAGCCCTCCGACGTCAGCGTTCTGGGCGGCGATGCGGGGCGGCATCGAGACCCGACCGGCCGACACCTCTGCCATGGCCACCCCGAGGGCCTCCCTCAGGCTGTCGGGCTCGAGCATGGCTTCGGTCTGGGCGATGTCGAGGTAGCGCATCAGGGTCTCCGGCGGGGCAGGGTCCAGTTGAGGCCATCATGCTCGGCCAACCCGTCGGTCACCAGCGTGGCGGCCACCTGGGCTTGCTGGACCATGAGCTCCGACACCAACACCGCCCGAACGAAGCCACCTCCCCAACGGTTGCCTCTGGATGCGAATCTAGTTCCCCCAAATGGCCAGGCTGCTGTAGGGGCGTTGGCGCTGGGGGGCGTGATCGCGTTTCCACACCATGACGCGGCGACGGAAGTAACAGACCTCTTCGCCGTCCTGGTTGAGGCCCTTGGTCTCGACGGTCACCACCCCCCGGTCACCCTTCGACGTCTCGCGGGTTTCCAGGACGCGGGTTTCCGCGTAGATGGTGTCGCCGTGGAACGTGGGGGCTCTGTGGCTGAGCGATTCGACCTCGAGGTTGGCGATGGCGGTGCCGCTCACGTCGGGGACACTCATCCCCAATACCAGGGAGTAGACGAGGTTCCCCACCACGACGTTCCGACCGTGCACGGTCTCATGTTCGGCGAACCACGCATTGGTGTGGAGGGGGTGATGATTCATCGTGATCATGCAGAAGAGATGGTCGTCGGCCTCCGTGATCGTCTTGCCCGGCCAGTGCCGGTACACGTCGCCGGGCTCGAAGTCCTCGAGGTACCGGCCGAAGGGCCGTTCGTAGCTGGTCACGGGGAATCTCCGCTTCTCTGCAATGGGATGGGACGATCTGGACCCGTCGCCGGGTTGTCGACCTGACCGACCGATGATGCCGCACCGGCGTGCGTCACCGCACCACAGAGAGGTAGCCCGTCGTGGCCCCGAATTCCATCCCTATCGGCCAGCCCCTCCCGGAAGGCGACTTCGTCGACCATGAGGGCAACCCATGGACTCCGTCCGCTCACCGGGGCCGGCCCATCGGATTGGTCTTTCACCGCCACCTGGCCTGACTGCCCTGCCGGGCCCACGTCGGCGCCGTGCGCGACCGACTCGACGAGATCCCCGAAGCCGAAGTCGTGGTCGTGACCTTCAGCCGAGCCCGCAACCTACGCGGCTACCGACGGCGCTTCGCCGAACCCCTGACTGTCATTGCCGACGAAGAGCGGGCCTTGTACCGCGCCCTGGGGTTCGGGCGGGGTTCGGTGGTTCGGGTCTGGGGTTGGCGGGCGGCGGCCGACTACACCCGTCTGATGGCCCGCGGTCACCGGCCCGACCGGCCCACCGAGGACACCCTTCAGCTGGGCGGTAACGCGGTGATCGACACCCACGGGCGCGTGTCGTGGGTCTACGCGGGAGCGGGGCCCGATGACCGGCCACCCGTCGATGAGTTCATCGCCGCCATCCGCGCCGGCGCGAAATGACGGTCAGGCCACATCGCGCCGGTCGAAGACCCCGGCCGCCACCACCAGGGCCAGCAGGGTCCAGCCCACCAGAACGGCTCCGGCCATGAGATAGCCGTGATGACTGATCAGGTCGGGGCCGTCCTCGCTGAAGGCGTTGCCCGAGATTCGCTGGACGTCATTGCCCGACCCGAAAGAACTGGCGTTGGTGACCGGCAGGTACACAGCAATCTTGGGCACGAAGACGGAGATCACGATGTTCTCGATGATGAACCAGTAGATGACGAAGCCCACGATTGACCCCACCGAGCTGTTGACCAACAGGGTGATCGCCAGCCCGAATACGGCGAAGAGCCCGGCTGCGAGCCCGGCACGCAGGGTCATTGTGGCGATATTCGCCCACAACTCGCCCGTCGCTCCGTCAGTCGTACCGGCTGTGGCCGCCAGCCCGTAGGCGCAGGCGACCCAGAGCACTCCCAGCGCGACGGCTATGACAGCCACCCCTGCGATGGAGGCAACAGTGCGGGCGCCGAGCAACCGCAAACGCCGGGGTTCCCACGTGAGCAGCTGCTCGATCATGCCGGTCTTGAGATCGGCCCCGATGTACGAAGCACCGATCACGAAGCCCATCACCGGCAGAAGCGTGGGCATGGGCCCCAGGGCGTCACGACCCGATGGGCCACCGACAAGGTCGAATACGAAGTCGGGGCTATTGCCGTCGTCGTTGGTGATGACGAGGTAGGCGATCACGAAGCCACCGATGATCAGACCGGCCAGTCCCAACGGGAAGTAGCGCGTCATGCGCCGAGCCAGGAGGCGCTTGGTCTCAGCCGTGAGCAACCTGATCATGACGCACCCCCCGAGACGGGAGTTGGGGGTGGAAGAGCTCCAGCTCCCGGGGGCGGCCCAGTGGGCGGCGGCGGCCCGCCGGTCAGATTCAGGAACGCCTGCTCGAGAGTGGCCCGCTCAGTGCGCAACCCGCTGAGGTAGAGGTCGTTGTCGGCCAGCAGGCGGGTGACCTCGCTGGCCTGAGCCACGTCGACCACGACGGTCAGCTCGTCGGCTGTGGGGCGCGGGTGGGCAGCCAAACCGCCCGCGCTCAGAACCTGGACCGCCCGGTCGCGGCTGGCGATGGTGACGACGATCTCGTCGTCACCCGCGTGGCGGCGGACCTCATCAACGGTTCCGGTCGTCACCAGCCGACCCCGGTTGATGATCGTGACGTCGTCGCAGACCTGCTCGACCTCGGACAGCTGATGGCTCGACACCAGAACGGCCTTGCCCTGGTCCGCAATGCCGCGGATCAGGACGCGCATCTCCGCGATGCCCGCCGGGTCGAGGCCGTTGGCCGGCTCGTCGAGGATCAGCAGGTCGGGATCCTTCAGTAGGGCGGCCGCGATTGCGAGTCGTTGTTTCATTCCCAGCGAGTAGCTGTCGAACGAGTCGCCGTGGCGCTCGGCCAGCCCCACGACGCCGAGCACCCGGTCAACCTCGCCCTTCGGGATACCGGCGAGATCGGCCAACAGGCTGAGGTTTCGGCGACCCGAGAAGTTGGGGAACATCTTGGGGTTCTCGACGATCGCACCGACCCGCGACGCGACCTGATGGAACTGGGTCGAGGTGTCGACGCCGAACACCCTGACGGTCCCGGCCGTGGGCCTGATGAGGCTGAGCAGGCACCGGATGGTGGTGGTCTTCCCCGACCCATTGGGACCCAGGAACCCGTGAACGGTGCCCGGCAGGCCGACACTCAGGTCCAGATCGTCGACGGCCACCACTTCGGTGCCTTCCGACCCCGGGTACACCTTGCGAAGACCTTGGATGTCAATGATGGGAGTCACCGGTGGAACGGTAGCGCCTGAAGTGGGTGTCATCGGGTTGGTGTCGGTACGATCGCCGGTCATGGAACACGACCTCAACGACGCGGCCTCCATCATCGATCTGGCCGACTCGATCGTCCGGAGTCTGGCCCGCAAGCTGGCGGCGGAAGGCTCGGTGGACGACGACCAGGTGCTGGCCTACGACCTCGCCCATTCGGCGTCGGCGGTCGAGACTGCCCGCGGTCTCATGGACTACGCCGGCAAGGGCGGACAGGAGGCAGCCATCACTTGTGCCTTCGTGGCCGACGCGGTCCACGACCTCTCCACCCGTCTGTTCGGCCGCGAGGCCGATTGGGGGGTCGACCTCGGCGCCCTCGATTCCGCCCGCCCCTTCCTGGCCACCTATCGGAGCCCCGCGTTCCTGGCCTCGCTGGCCGATGTCGACGACAACCGGCACCTCAGCGACGACTTCGAGCTCGTACAGGACACCTTCCGCCGCTTCGGCCAGGACAAGATCGCCACCGCCGCCGAACACATCCACCGCTTCAACGAGGACATCCCCGAGGAGATCATCGGCGGGCTCGGTGAGCTGGGCGCCTTCGGCTTGTCGATCCCCGAGGAGTACGGCGGGTTCGCGGGCGGCGGCGAGAGTGACTACTACGGCATGGTCATCGCCACCGAAGAGCTGTCGCGCGCCTCGCTGGGCTGCGGTGGTTCGCTCATCACCCGCCCCGAGATCCTGGCCCGGGCCCTCGAGGCCGGCGGTACCGAGGAACAGAAGCAGACCTGGCTCCCCCAGCTGGCCATGGGCGAGGTCATGAACGCGGTCGCGGTCACCGAGCCCGACTATGGCAGCGATGTCGCCAACATCAAGGTCATGGCCACCCCCACCGAAGGCGGCTGGCTGATCAATGGTGTCAAGACCTGGTGCACGTTCGCGGCCCGAGCCGACGTGCTGATGCTGCTGGCCCGCACTGACCCCGACCGCTCGAAGACCCACAAGGGCCTGAGCCTGTTCATCGTGTCCAAGCCCCGCGGCGAGGGCCACGGCTTCCAGTTCACCCAGGAGGCCGAAGGCGGCGCCGCGGGTGGCGGCAAGATGGAAGGTCGGCCCATCGACACCATCGGCTACCGGGGCATGCACAGCTATGAGGTGGCGTTCGACGACTGGTTCGTGCCCGCCGACAACCTCATCGGCGGCGAAGACGGCCTCGGGCGCGGCTTCTACTACCAGATGCAGGGTTTCGAGAACGGTCGCCTTCAGACGGCCGCCCGGGCAGTTGGTGTGATGCAGGCCGCCTTCGACGAGGCCAAGCAGTACGCCGAAGACCGCAAGGTGTTCGGTGAGCCCATCGCCGACTTCCAGCTCACCCAGGCCAAGCTCGGCCGCATGGCCGTGATCATCCAGTCAGCCCGCCAGTTCGCCTACTCGGTCGGCAAGATGATGGCCAAGGGCGAGGGGGCCATGGAAGCCTCGATGGTGAAGGCCTATGTGTGCAAGGCCGCCGAGTGGGTGACCCGCGAGGCCATGCAGATCCACGGCGGCTTCGGCTACGCCGAGGAGTACCCGGTGAGTCGATACTTCGTCGATGCCCGAGTGCTGAGCATCTTCGAAGGTGCCGACGAGACCCTGTGCCTGAAGGTCATCGCCCGCCGCCTCATTGCCGAGGCCGAGCTCTAGCGAGGTCGGGCCCGAGCGGCCCGCGAGCCCACGAGCCAGAGCAGCAGGAAGACTCCGGCGAAACGACCGCGGTCCAGCTTGGGTAATGCGACTCATTCTGGCGACAGCGTGGGGCTGGATGGCTCATTGCTCGTCGGGCGGCCAACTGGTTCCCTGAGAGGGAGGTCCAATCGGGGACCTGCCCCGACCCAGGCGGACAGATGACCACCACTGCTCCGGCGACGGGACGCCGTCACCATCTACTGCTTCTCGCCCTCATGCCGCTCGCCTTGTTCGCGGGCATGCTGGCCACAGGCACCACCAACCACTCGGCCGATGCTGTGGCCGGCGACCATGGTGTGGTCGTGCCCGGCACTCCCCGTCTGGACCTGCCGATCGTCCTCGACGGCGTGATCTGGGATTCGGCCCGGGTGGGCAACCTCATCGTCATCGGTGGCACGTTCACCCAGATCGAGCTGCGCGACGGCACCATCGTCGACCAGCCCTACCTCGCCGCCTACGACATCAACTCGGGCGCCCTCGATATGAGCTTCCGGCCCGCCCTCGACGGCAGGGTCGAGGCCATCGAGCCCGCGGCCGAGCCCGGCCAGGTGTACGTGGGAGGCGCGTTCAAGAAGATCGACGCCCAGTGGCGGCCCCGGCTGGCCAAGCTCGACACCGCTGACGGATCGTTCGCCTCCGCCTTCTACCCTGACCCGGACTCCTACGTGAAGGATATCGTCCTCACCGGCAACCGGCTGATCGTGGCCGGCGAGTTCACCACCATCGGTGGCGCCTCCCGCGGCAAACTGGCTTCGGTCGACACGACGACGGGTGCGGCCCAGACCGACTTCGTCTTCGATCTCTCCGAGGCCCTTGGCACCCCCAACGGACCCAAGTACATGGGCGTGACCCCCGACGGGAACACCTTGCTCGTGGTTCACCGCAGCCGCTACGTGAACGGTGTTGAGCGGCGCATGGCCTTCCAGGTCGACCTCAGCGGCACACCCACCCTGGCTGACTGGCAGACCAGCGAGTTCGACACCTTCCCTCCCCGGGTCATCGATGCCGAGCTGTCCCCTGATGGCACCTACTTCGTGATTGCCACCAACGGCGCCGACTTTCCCCATCAATACCGTGACGTGGCTGCGGCCTGGTCGATGGCCGGCGGGGCGGATCAGATGCCCCTATGGGTCACCCGCAACCACGACTCGACCTACGCCGTCGGCATCTCCGACGTGGCCGTCTACATCGGCGGGCACTTCTGCTACACCGAGAGCACCCTCGCCCCCGACCCTTGGCCCGGCGATCTACTCCGTGACCACAGCTGTCACGGTGACTCCAGCGCCGGACAGTGGGTGCCGGAGACCATCTACCGCGAGCAGATCGCGGCCCTCGATCCGGCTACCGGCCACGCCATCGAGTCGTGGGATCCGGGCTCGGATGCCTTCAACGGCATCCGTTCCCTCGAGGTCATCGACCGCGGGCTTCTGGTCGGCCACGACGGGCTCCGACTCGACGGCTTCCCGGTTGGCCGCCACGGCTTCTTCGACCTCTCCACCGTGCAGGACATCGAGGACCCGACCGCAGCCTTCTTGGCCCCCGGCGCCGGCGACCTAGTGCAGGGTCCGGTGACTCTCACCGGTTCGGCTTCGGATGACACCACGATCGACCGAGTCACTCTCGAGGTACGCGACAAGGCCACCGGCAACTGGGTCCGTTCCGACGGCACCCTCGGCCTCTGGGATCGGCTCGACGCCACGCTCGCTTCCCCTGGCGCGGCTTCGACCGACTGGTCCTATGCGCTCCCGGTCGACCTCGGTTCGGGTGACTGGCAGGTCTGGGCCCGGGCTTGGGACCTGGCCGGCAACAACACCGATCCGGCCCCGTTCATGGTCTTCGAGATCAGCGACGGCACACCTCCCGACACGACGCCCCCGTCTGTCTCCTACACGAACCTGGTGGATGACCAGGAGGTGGTGGATCCGTTCACCATCACCGGTTCGGTCGACGATGACACCGCCGTGGACCGGGTCACGGTCGAGCTCCGCCAGAAGGGCACCAACCTCTGGCTCCAGGCCGACGGCACGCTCGGCTCGTGGACCCAGTTCGACGCGGTGGTTGCCACCCCGGGTGCTCTGACATCGACGTGGAGTGTGGACCTCCCGGCCGGCCTCGACCTCGGCACCTACCATGTGTGGGTCCGTGGCCGCGACGCTGCCGGCAACTTCACCGACCCGTCCCACCGTGTGAAGTTCACCATCGGCGATGGTGCACCGCCCGACATCACGGCCCCGGTCCCCGTCATCACCAACCCGACCGCCGATCAGATCCTCAACGGGGCCTTCGTCATCGACGGCTCTGCGACTGACGACCGCGACATCACCTCCGTGCGCGTCGAGGTCCGCAACCGCGACACCAACGAGTGGCTGAACCCCGATGGCACCCTCGGGGCCTGGGCGCCACTCGACGGCGTTCTGGTCGACAACGGCCCCGGCGCCGTGCTGTGGAGCTACGACGTGGCTTCGCTGCCCGCCGGGCGGTACGTCGTGTACATCTCGGCCTTCGACAGTGCCGGCAACGGCCCACCAACCCTCGATGATCGGGCCCGGGTCAAGTTCGAGATCACCTGAGCGGTCAGACCCTGACGAGGCAGAACGGGTGGCCTGCCGGGTCGATGAAGACCCGCCAGTCGGCGGGCTGAGGCTGAACCTCGGCCTTGACCGCACCGACCTCGAGTACCAGGCGCTCACCCTCGTCGAGATCGGCAACGTCGAAGTCGAGGTGAGCCTGCTGGGGTGGCCCGTCCGGCCAGTTCGGCGGTTGGTGGTCGGGGTCGAGCTGGAAGCCCAGGTCAGATGCCCCGGTCACATGGAGCCGCTGCCAGTCGCCGGAGGCGGTCTGGGCCTTGATCTCCCCTCCCACGATCTGCTGGTAGAACGCGGCCAGCTCCATGGGATCGGGACAGTCGAGGGCAACGAGGCTGAAGGTCGCGATGGGCATGGGCAAACGGTACTGCCAGCCGGTCAGCCGTGGGCGGCGATCAGCGCCGCGAGCTTCTCGACGGCGCGGGCCAGGGGAGGGTCAACTCCGCCACCAATGGAGACCCCGAGGCCTACAACTTCTTCGTGCTCATCGTGGTCCATCCCCCCGGGGTAGTACTGGCCTCCGCGGCGGTCCTCCCGCGCGTCTTGATGGGCTGGAGCACAGCGACGTTGGTGGCCCAGCCCATCCTGTTGGCCCTGGTCGCCGGATCGGCAGTGAGCTTCTCCAAACCCACGGACACCTGGGTCGTGGCGATGTCGGAGGCCGGGTTACTAGTGGCCGGGAGGCGCTCGTCCAGGAGATCACCGCCGCTCGAGCTGCCATCGACCTCATCGATCACCAACTCGCCCTGGAGGACCCTGCCATGACTGGCAGCCGCTGGCCGCGGTGGGCCTCACGACGTGTGAGGTGCGCGACGCTCCGGACCGGCCGGGCCGGGAGATGGTCTTCGTCGCCGGACTCGACTGAGCGCACCTGGTGCTCAGATTCCCGGTCAAATGGGGTTGTGGCGGCGGTGGTGGCAGGGGGCGCAGCGGAGCTGTAGCTCATCGACGACGGTGAGGTGGGTGTGGGCGTAGTCGGGGTAGTGGT
>JAAEMS010000046.1 GCA_024225275.1 Actinomycetes bacterium | reverse complement strand
CTGGTCCAGATCGAGTCTTTGGAACCTGAGTAGGCGACATGGATCCGGCCGTCGACCACAGTGGGCGCCCCGGGCGACACGGGGCCGTCGTCGGCGCCCGGCGTGAGGCGGAAGAGCTCTGTTGTCCCGGCAACCCGATCGACGGCGACGACATCGAATCCGTCGACGAAGTACACCGCCTCATTGGTGACGGTGGGTGTTCGGGCGCCGAAGCTCGTCTCCCTCACCCCGATCGCGTCAGCGGACCGCCAGGTCTCGGAAGGACGGATGATCGGCCCCGGCGACTGCCAGACTCGAGAACGGGCCGGGTCGGCCAGGTCGCCCGTCAACCAGGCATCGAACCGTCCGGGGGCCACCCCAGCCCCTGCATCGACCTCAACATCGGTCCCGGCGAACAGAACGTCCAAGAAACCGAAACCAACACCGACAACGGCACCACCATCGACAGCGACCTCAACACCGAGATCACCATCGAAGAACCAGCCGAACAGGTCGACCTCGACCACTGAATCCACAACCCACCAACCCGTCCCGTCCCCGGCCCCCACAGCCCGGCCGGACCGAACTCGTCACCGGCTCTCACCTGTCTGTCCTTCTGCGGCGCGAGAAGCGAAACCGGATGGCGTATCGCTCAGACACGACCTCAGCGCGCCGATGGAGGGAACAGCGACGACGAGGTGTGAGGGTGATCAATGGTTGACATGGTCAAGAAGATCCACAAGAAGGGCGCCGACCTGCTCCTGCCCGGCGAGGAAGTGCTTGGCGCTTCTGTCGTGACACAGGTGGGCCAGTTCAAGAAGTCCGTGGCCTTCGGTGCCATAGGTGGAGTCGTCGGTGCCGCGGTCGGCAGCGCCGTCGGGGGCAAGGCCGACGCACCCGACGAGGGGACAATGGCTGAGTCGTTCCCGACCACCAAGCAGGCAATCCTCGCCGTGACCACACAACGGTGGGTGCTCTTCGAGCAGGGCATGGCATCAGGTGGCCCCAAGGGCATCGCGGCCGAGTGGCGCCACGAGCAGATCCGGGGCCTGGAACTGGAGAAGGGCAAGCTGACGACCAAGGTGAACGTGATGTTCGACGACGGTTCCGTCGCCCAAGTCGAAGCAGTCAAGGCGGCCAAACCCGACCGGCTCATCGCCGCCGCTCATCGCCTCGGAGGCTGACGCCAGCAGGGTGGGTCAGACACCTCACCATCACCGGCAAGATCCGTCCGGCCCGGAGGATCATTTTCCGACCGGTATCACGAACCACCGGTCACCCACGCTGTGGCGGCAAGGCCTCGCTGCGTCGATCAGAAGCGGCGTGAATCGCTGCACCCACCGGTAGATGGTGACGTGGTCGATGTCGATACCTCGCTCGGCGAGCAGTTCTTCCACGTCGCGGTAGGAGAGGCCGTAGCGAGGTACCAGGGGACGACCAGCAAGATCACCTCGGGCAGGAACCGGTAGCCGGCAAACGAAGCAGACTCAGCAGGGTTGCGACGATTCACCCGGACACGCTCGCCGGGCCGCACCCGATCCGTCAGGGCAACGGTGCCGACACGATGGCCTCAAGCCGGG
>JAAEMS010000045.1 GCA_024225275.1 Actinomycetes bacterium | reverse complement strand
TCAGCAGGCCGCGCATCGGCCGGAGTCTTGCTTTGAGGCGGCCGTGGTCCCACTCGATCCGGCTATTCGCGTACTGCTTGGTGTCATGGGCGGCTGGTCAGCGGCCATGACAGGGTTTCGGGCTCCCGCAGGCAAACGATTCGGACTCGACGTTGCTGGGACGATTCACCCGACCGCCCTCACTGCCGGGACCCCGAGCCGTCAACGCAACGGTGCCCCTGAAGTCAGTAGATGATGTCCAGAGCGTAGCGAAGAGCAGAGTCGAGCTGGGCCCGAGCCATCTCGTCGAGTTGCCCAACGGGGTCGTCGTCCAACTCTGTTTGCGGAATCGTGATTACGTTGTCGCAACTGATGACGCACGACTCAGGCAATCCGTGGTCGGGCCCCAGTTCCACTTCTGAGGGGATGCCTCTCATCGTTCGCGTGATCGGGGCGCACGTCACCGTGGCGAGGACTTCGATGGCAGCGTTTCGGGTGAGTACGCAGACCGGGCGGCGGCCAGCAGGTGGTCCGAGGTCTGCCCAGTAGATGTCGTTTCGGGCTACCACGCCGGAGCTGTTTGGGCGGCGAGGCGGCGCGCTGATGCAACGAGTGCGGGATCGGCGGGTTGACGTCGGTAGCGGGTCTGGAGCTGGCGATCCTTGGCGGCGAGATCCTCGGCCTCGAGAACGGCGTGCGCGCCTCGGCGCAAGAGCTCGGACCGGTTTGTGTCGAGGCGGGTGGCCAAGGAGTCGAGGCGTTCAACGAGGTCGTCGTCGAGTTGGACGAGAACTTCACGTCTGGTCATAGCCATATGGTAGCCCATATGGTCGTCCACGCATAGCGCTCACTGTCTTGTTATCGAAGACCGACGCGAGAACCGCTGTGGGCGCCCGAAACTGGTCGGCAGCGGCTGTGACCCGATCGCTGGCTGGCCGCCGGTCAGGCCACGGCCGGCAGCCGGATCCAGTCGCTCTCGTGGCGAGGGTCAACGGTTGCATTCCCCCTCCGACACTGAGTTTCCCCAGGTCACAGGTCTGGGGATTCTGCTCTTTGCTCCGATGTCATTGATTTGTCATCAGCTTCGGCCCGGCAGTTCTTTGGGCAGCGACCTTCGGCCGCGGGATGTCAACGATCATCGCCTGGACAGTCGAGCCCTGGCAGGAGTCGGCCTGCTCGTCCAGAGTCGCTGCCACGGCAGACCGCTCGAGCCTCGCGGTGGTCGTCGGTTGAATCTCAGGCGGGGCGCTTGGGCGGTGTCGGCGGTCGTTGTTCGAGTGACTGGTGAGGCTGATGGGTGTTGTGGTGGTCGATGTAGTCGGTGACGAGGCGCTGGAGGTAGGGGTCGGACCAGGGCGCGGTGCCGGCCTTTCGGCTGGTCCGTTTCCCTGGCCCGCCCCCTCCGAACCGGACGTGCGACTTTCGCCGTTATGGCGGCTCTCCACCAGACCCGTCAACTGACGGTGCTCGAGCATCCGGTTCCGCAGTACCTTCCACGTGCCGAAGCACGTTTCGGATCGTCGGTATTCACCGTCGACTTCTGCCATGCCGGTCTGCTGTTGCTGTCTGGCTGTCCCCCTTCGCCATGTGACCGGCTTTCCCGGCCTCGGACTACTACGAGGACTCCGCCACGCCATGGGGCCATCGGCTGACGACGAGCCTTCCCACTGCCCAACGACAGCTCGGGCGACACCATGACGCTTCCCACGTTCACCACTCTCCGGTTGACCAGGGAGGCGCCCAGCTCTGCCCCGGCAGCATCGCCACACCTACGCCGCAGGCTTTCCTCGTGGCCTCGTGGCCTCGTGATCGACCACCAAAGATCGACGTCGGAGTCGCCACCCCAAACGCGGGTGGCGTGCACTGCGAAACCGGCCTGTATCTGTCAGGTTGAAGCCGGCGGAACCCTTACGGGACGTACACACTGGTTTCTCTCGTACACCTTCTGGTCTTGCTTGCCGGGCCCGGGGCTATCTGACAGTGCCAGCCCGTCCCGTCGTTGTCAGGGCTGCTCCCACCCTTGCGTGCGTCTCCACGCTCAGGCTGCCCTCAGCTTCACTGGACTGCTACGACAGCCCGGCGGTGGGGTCCTTTCGTCCCCACCCGGTAGAGATGGCGCCTCGTGGCGCACCTGATGCTGGTTCCAGATGATGGTTCGGGGCAACCCTCCGGGTTGCTTGAGGAGTTCGCGGCGGATCGATCCGATCCATCGCTCGGCGAACGTGTTCGCTACGGGACCGCGTGACGACATGGTTGGGCGGCGTCGATGAGGAGCGGGGTGAAGTGTTGGACCCACCGGTAGACGGTGTGTGTGACTTGGTCGACGTCGATGCCTCGTTCGGCGAGGAGTTCTTCAACATCTCGGTATGAGAGTCCGTAGCGGAGGTACGAGCGCACGGCCAGCAAGATCACCTCGGGCGGGAACCGGTAGCCGGCGAACGATTCGGACTCGGCGGGGGAGTGGTGGTTCACCCGAACACGCTCGCTGCTGGGAACCCGATCCGTCAACGCAACGGTGCCCTCGGTGGAGGGGTGGATCATGTGTTGCCTGGTAGGAATGGGGTGCTACCATTGCGTTCATGGCTGTGAAGAAGCTTTCTGTGGCGTTGGATGAGTCGGTGGCTGCGGGTGCGGCGTCGGTTGCGGAGTCGCGCGGCGTGAGCTTGTCGGCGTGGATCAACGCCGCTGCGGAGCGGGCGTTGGTGGTCGAGGCCGGTCTGGAGGCGGTTCGATCGTGGGAGGTTGAACACGGTGAGCTGACTGCTGAGGAGTTGGCGTGGGCCGACGCAGTGCTCGACGCCGGCGGTACCCCTGCCGAAGCTGATCGGCGCGTCGGGTAGCACATGGGCACCACCTACGACACCGGAGCGCTGATTGCTGCCGAACGCGGCGACCGGAGGATGTGGGCTCTGCATCGGCGATCCCTCGAACGCAGCGACGTGCCGACCGTCCCCGCCGGGGTGTTGGGGCAAGGCTGGCGCGGTGGACCACAGGCGCAGATGTCAAGGTTGTTGGCCGGGTGCCGTGTCGAGGATCTCAGTGAGGTGAGGGCGCGATCAGCCGGGGCGGTGTGTGGCGTGGCCGGTACCTCTGATGTGGTGGATGCTTCGGTTGTGGTTGGCGCCGCAGCCCGGGGTGATCTCATCGTCTCGAGCGACGTTGGGGTTCTTCGGCGCCTCCGCAATGCTCTCGATGTCGAAGTCGAACTATTGTCGATCTGAGCCCCGTCCGGTGCGCTGACCAGGCGAAATGCCTACGCCTCAACGAGCTCGACGGTCCAGGGGCGCGTGTACTGGGGTGAAATGAGTTCTTCACTCCCACGGTGGCCGCCCCGGGGCCATCACGACTTTGGGTAGAGTCGCCCCTCCGATACCGAACAAGTGTTCGATCGGCTTTCCTTTGTCTTGGAGGACGCTCGCTGAGTGTCAAGGTGGAGAGGAACGGGCGGAGTGAAGCCTGGAAGAGGTAGAGGATACGAAACGCGGCGAACCAGGATGGCGGCCATCGGGCCTGGTCAGCGCCCACGCGCGACTTTCCGGGCACCACACGCAGCTTGATAACCCAGAGCATCGGATCTAGGGTGAGTAAGTGCTCACCTACAAGGGAGGCCTGGGCAGTCGATGTCACGGATGGATGCGGTGCAGCGCCGCAAGGAGATCATGGCGGCCGCGGTCGAGGTGTTCGCAGAGTCGAACTACCGGGGGGGCGGTGTTGCTGCGATAGCCAGGCGTGCCGGCGTCAGCGAGGCACTCCTGTACAAGCACTTCTCATCGAAGAAGGCATTGCTGTGTGAGATCCTCGAACGGGTCGGGACCTCGATCCCCGCGATCTGGGAGGAGGCCACAGCGGGCGAACCGACTGCCCTTGCGGCGCTGGGAACGGCCGGTGAGCTCTATCTGCGGAACCTGGCTGTGCACCCGGCCGAGGCGGCGCTGCAGTTCAGGGCACTCGCCGAGACATCGGATCCCGAGATTGCCGCGGTGCTCGCTGCGAACCATCGTGGCTATGTCGAGTTCTTCGAGCAACTCCTGCTTCGCGGCCAAGGCGACGGGTCCATCCGGGCCGACATCGATGCCCACGCAGCGGCGCTGACACTAAACGCGTCGGGCCTGGCGTTCACCCTCAATCAACAACTCGGTCTCGACCCCGACGGCGCCGAAGCCAGAAGCGTCATGCGCGCCCAACTGGACTGGCTGGCCAACCCAGGCCACAACCAAGCGGAAGGCAACGCCCAATGAACACCACTCTGGAAACGGTCGACAAGGAACAACTCCACTCCCTGCTGCTTCGGTCCTGGATGACCCACGATGCGATGTGGCTGGCCAACACCATTCGAGAGGTCGGTATCGAACGCGCCAACAAGCTCAATCGCGCCGCGGTGCGCGACATGGCAGTCGTAGAAGCGAAACGAATATGCAAGCTGATCGACCTCGACGCGGTGCGTAGCTTCGACGACCTGCGTCGCTTCGTCGAAGCCGCGACCGAGCTTGTCATCCCGCCCTTCATGGACTTCACCGTTGAGTGGTCGGCGACGGACAGTTCCATGCAGTTCGAGATCACCGAGTGCTTTGCTTTCGATGGTGTCACCATGCTCGGCATCGCCGACGACTACGAATGCGGCATCTACGAGCGCATCTACGGCTGGCTCAACGCATTCGAACTCAGCTACGAGGTGTCCCCAACAGGCGACCACTGCCTCAAGCACCAGACCGGTGGATGCCTGCGCCGCATCACGATCGCGTTCGAGGACCTCGGCTTCCCGTGACCCGAAACCGTGGGGCACTGTTGCGTTGATCGGTCGGCGGGCGCGGTTCTGCCGGCCTGGTGTCGGTGTTCGGTCACATCACGTCGGCGAGCTCATCGCAAGTGGCCGCGACGCGTAGATGCTTGCGGTCGGCTTCGACGCCGAGTTGATGGTGCCCGCGCATTGCGTTATGCATTGCATAGGTCTATGCTGTTGGCATGGCTCAGTTGGTGACTCGGGTAGAGGACGATCTCGCGGCTGCTGTCGATCGGCTCGTCGAGGCTGGAGTTGTTGCGAGTCGTTCTGAGGCTGTGCGGCTCGGTCTTGAACGGCTTGTAGACCGCTGCCGTCGTGATGAGATCGGCGCGCGAATCACTCGCGGATACCGAGAGTGTCCACAAAGCGACGGGGAGGTCGGGTGGGCTGATGAGTCCTCAATGCGGATGATTGCCGAGGAACCTTGGTGAGCGTCACTCCCACACAGGGTGAGGTTTGGTGGGCCGAAGCCGAGGACAAGCGGCGGCCGGTGCTGATCGTGACACGAAGTGATGCCATACCGGTACTGACATGGATCATCATCGCTCCGGTGACTCGCACCATTCGCCAGATTCCGACCGAAGTCGACCTCGGACCGAGGCACGGGCTTGCTGAGGAGTGTGTGGCGTCGTTCGACAACTTGCAGCCGATTCGGCGCTCGTTCCTCACGCAGCGGGCAGGCGAACTCCAGATTGAGGAACTCGATGAGATCTGCCGGGCACTAGGCGCTCTTGCGGACTGTTGACGAACGAGCAGTCACGCCGCGGTGGC
>JAAEMS010000044.1 GCA_024225275.1 Actinomycetes bacterium | reverse complement strand
GAGATCACCTGGGTCGGTCATGCCACCGTCCTGTTCGACATCGGGGGCTACCGGGTGATCACCGACCCGGCTCTGACCCGACGGGTCGCTCACCTCCGTCGCCGCTGCCCGGTCCCCGACCGGGCGGTAGCCGACGTCGACCTCGTGCTGCTCTCCCACACCCACATGGACCATCTCCACCTGCCCTCACTGCATCGGGTACGACCAACCGCTCACATCATCACCCCCGACGGCTCCGCTCCCCTACTACGGGCCGCCGGACTGAGCGACATCACCGAGGTGGAGGTAGGCGACCGCATCCACCGGGGGCCACTGACCATCGAGGTGGTTCCCGCCGCCCACTCACCCGGGCGGGGCCCCCACAGTCGAATCAACGCCCAACCAGTCGGCTATGTCGTCGACACCGGGACGCGCCGCCTCTACTTCGCCGGCGACACCGACCTGTTCCCCGCCATGGAGGATCTCGCCGCCATCGACGTAGCGCTGCTGCCGATATGGGGTTGGGGATCGACCATCGGGAACGGTCACCTCGACCCCGGGCGGGCTACCGAGGCCTCCCGGCTCATCCGGCCCCAACTGGTCGTGCCCATGCATTGGGGGACCTATGCGCCCGAGGACGGCCGGCGCCGTCGCCCCCCCTGGTTCGACGACCCGATCGAGAGCTTCCAGTCAGAATTCGGTGCCGCCGGCGAGCTGGAACGACTACGAATCGTGGAACCGGGTGGTGTCCTCCTCCTGGGTCCGCCACCCGACGACGAGCCCCTCGAGCGGTTGTAAGTGGGGACCGATGGTGTGCTAGACAAGCGCCGTCACGATTCTCTCGAGCGGAGTACTGTTCATGCGTCGTCTTCCAGCTCTCGCCTTGCTTGTCGCCCTGTTGTCGGGATCACTCCTGTCGTGGTCAGCCGCCAGCGCCCAGACCGACGGCGGGACCTTCACCTTCGAGGTGGCAGGCGTGCTCACTGGGCAGACTCCCGGTTCGGTGGCTGAGCTACACACAGAGGCCGTGCCGGCTGACCTGGTGGGCCAGACCTGCACCTTCGCCGTTGCCACCGAGAACAACTCGTCGGTGCACCCCGGCAACGCTCTCGTCCTACAAACCGGCGACGCCTCCGGGGAGATCCCCGAGGTGGAGGCCACACCGGGCCAGACCTTCAACGGTTCGGCACCGGTGGTTCTCGGCGAGACCATCGTGGCCAGCATCCGGTTCGGCGACAACGGCATCACCAGTGGTGGATTCACCATAACGATCACCTGTGCTCCGGTGGGTGGAGTCGAGACCGGTGCCGGAGGGACCGCTTCTTCGGGCGGCCCGCTCGTCCCGAAGAGCCTGGCGGTGATCGCCCTGGCGGTCGGCATCGTCGGTCTGGTGGCGGCCAACCGCCGGTTCAACACCTGAGCCGACCCGGGGCGGACCGCAATGGAGTACCCGAAGGTGGCAGTGGCCCGGGCCGCCCTTTCGGTGGCGTTCCTGGGTACCACCATTGCTGCGCTGGCCGTCACCGGTGAGTCGGGGGCCCCGGCCCGCTTCGTCGCCGAGCCACCGGCCTCCGGTTCCACCGACCCGGCCCCAGAGACGGAGACGGCGTTCGTTCCCGCGGCCCGCGTGACCGTCGTCGACGGCGGCGAGCCCCCGGTACTTTCTCCCCACCCCCCCCAGCCGTCCGACAACACCCTCACCACCGGCGAACAGGCGGTGCCGCTCGGTGTGCGCATTCCCGGTATCGATGTCGACGCCAGCATCATCGAGCTGGGATTGAACGGCGACGGTTCCCTCGAGGTGCCCAGCGACTACGGCCTCACCGGTTGGTACACCGGACGGGCCGTACCCGGCGATATCGGCCCCAGTGTCGTGGTGGGCCACGTCGACTCGACCACGGGCCCCGCGGTGTTCAACCGCCTCCCGCGCCTCGAAGTAGGTGACCTGATCGAGATAGACCGGTCCGACGGGCTGGTGGCTCACTTCCGGGTCAGCGAGATCACCCTCGTGCAGAAGGACCAGTTCCCGACCGCAGCCGTCTACGGCGCTACCGAGGTCCCCGCCCTGCGCCTCATCACCTGTGGGGGTGCGTTCGACCGTGAGGAGCGATCCTACGGCGCCAACCACATCGTCTACGCCGAACACCTCGGCAATGAACCTCACGTATCATGAACCACAAGGATGACCGGAGCCGATTCGGACTTCTCGTCCTGCTGCTCATCGCCACGCTCGCCCTCAGCGGACTCAGCAACGGCGCCGGTGTGCGCCTCGGGATCGCCGGGCTCAATCTGGCCGTCATCACGGTCGGTTTCGTCGGCACCCGCGCCAAGACGCGGCTGTGGAAACTGGCCGGCCTGTTGATCGCCGGGATCGTCGGCACGGTGCTGGTCGCGTCGTATGGCTTCGCTGATCTGGGCGTGGCCCTCGGGGCCACCCTCCAGGTCATCATCCTCGGCACTCTGGCCGTCGCCGTCCTTGCCCGGTTGCTGGAGCACCCGAGCGTGACCAACCAGACCATGCTCGGCGCCGTTGCCTCGTACCTATTGCTCGGACAGGTCTTCGCTTGGGCCTACATGGCCCTTCCGGGCTACTTCGACGAGACCGTCCTGGCTCCGGCCCAGCAGGGCGAGGTCCCGATCTACTACAGCTATGTGGTGCTGACGACGCTGGGATTCGGAGACATCCATCCAGTCGGAGCCCTGGCCCAGCGGATCACCGTCCTCGAGGCCCTCCTCGGCCAGTTGTACCTGGCCATCCTGCTCTCGCGTCTGGCGTCGTTGTACTCGAGAGACCAGCTACATTTCGCTCGGCCCGATGATCCCACCGACGAATCAACCACTTGAGGGTCCAGGTGCACCACCGTGATCGTGAGGCGCGGGTGGGATCCGTTCCCCGAGGGTCGCCGCCGGGCGCGCCATGCCCAACTCGGGCTGGTATACAGCTGGGTATGCTTGGACCAGTACAGCTGCTCGCTTTCGAGTTCGACACGCTCGAACAGTTCCACGGAGAAATCCTCGATCGCCTCGAGGAAGTGGCGCCCCTCAACGCAGTACGAATTCTCGATGCGCTCTTCGTCGCCAAAGAGGCCAACGGTGAGCTGGTCGCGCTCGAATGGGGCGACCTCGGCGAAGAGGAGGGCGACGAGGTCCTCGGCTTCATCATCGGTGAGCTCCTGGGCTTCTCCTTCGAGGGCGAGGAGCCCGGCGCACCACCGGCCGACATCACCGAGGCGTCCGCGATCGGTGTGACGGTGACCGACATCCGACGCATCGCCCGCGACCTCAGGCCCGGCACCGCCGCCGGGCTCCTACTGGTCGAGCACCGGTGGGCGGCGGGCCTGCGCGACGCCATCTTCGAGGCCGGTGGATCGCTGATGCTCCAGGGGTTCCTGACGCTGGAAGGTCTCGCCATGGTCGGCGCGGAGCTCACCGCCGCCGCCGAGGCCATTGCCGCCATCGAGCTCGCCGATGCCCTCGAGGCCGAGGCCACCGTTCGATCGATCGAAGCACTAGCCACAATCGAGCTGGCCGCCGAGGTCGAAGCCGCCGTGGTGGCCCGAACCGTGCTGGGCCTCGTCGAAGCCGGGTTCATCGAGATGGCCGATGCCCAGGATGCCGCTGCCGCACTCCTCGGCAACGGGATGATCGACAGCGTGTCAACCGACGAAGGGAACTCCTAGATGCCTCCAAGACGACGCTCCATGCGCCGAACGTCCCGGCGTACCTCACGACGCACGAGCCGGAGAATGAACCGGCGAATGGATGCAATGGCGCCCCCAGCGGCTCCTGCGTACCAGCCCCCACCGGCCCCGGCCCAGGCACCCGCGCCTGAGGTCGCGCCCCCAGCGGCACCCGCCTACATGGCCGAGCTCGAACAGCTGGCATCGCTGCGCGACGCCGGAGTTCTCTCTCCCGAGGAGTTCGAGGCGAAGAAGCGCCAGATTCTGAGCCTCTGACCACTCCGATCACGGGCAGAGCCGCCCTCGGCCCGATCGGTGATTGGCTCAGTGGGTACCGACCGCTTCGAGGGAAGAGACCTCGTCCTGATGCTGGTCGTTGTCCGCCACGGCGTCGCCGTAGAGCATGGCGTGGGCCGTCGCCGCGAGGGGCATCAGCAGGCCGTAGATCAACGTCATCAGGACCGAGAACACCCATAACGGCAACCCGGCCAGAGCCAGTAGCAACAAGAGCCCGATGATCAGGGCCGTCACCAGCGGCAAGGCGTTGAAGACGGCGACCATGACCGCCGTGTGCAACCATCGCCCCCTCACCAGTTCAGTGCTCCGGGCCAGTGCCGCCCGGCTATCGAGGCCCTCCAAGACGATCACTTGAGGCGCAAACTGATAGCGAACGAGCTGACGGATCCCCCACGGAATGCCGACAATGCTCACCAGCAGCACTCCCACCACGACGAGAGCTCGAAGGGTTGCCCGGACCAACCTCCCCTTCGCGCTCCAACAGAGCCGAATGGCCCCCGCAGCCGAGCACCGTTCGTCCGACGATGACGATCCGAGGTAGGCGGCCGCCGCCGCGTTCACCGCTACCGCGGCGATGACCTGGGGAACACCGCCCGCGGTTACCGCCAGGATGAAGCTCGTGCCGCTCCGGTCGCCGGCCACATCGAGCAGGTCACCTACCAAGGGAAGTAGCGAGAACAAGGCTCCCAGCAGGCCGGCCACGAGAATCGCGGGCAGATACACCGCTCCGAACGGCAACAGATCCCGCCATGACCGCCGATATTGCCGGTAGGCGCCGCGGATGATCTGTCCGGCCCGGCGGCGATCCACCAGGGGGGTGGCGGGAGCCAGAGTCCACGTGGTGCGCCTGATGAGCCATATCGCCATGAGCCCCAGCAGGACCGCGATGACCATCAGCCGAATCGGCGAGGTGGTCACGCTGATCAGCTGGCTCGACCCCCATTCCACTGTCGAACAGAAGGCGCCGATGACCTGCTCGCCGATCGAGTCACCGGCAGGGATCACGACGCTCGATTGCCTCAGCTCGTCGTGCCAGGTGACGGGATCTAGCCAGCGTCCCTTCGCCAACGGCCCGGTCGGCCCGTTGAAGGCACCGCGCTGGCGCTCACCCCACCGGCCCTCGTAGGCGAGCCAGGCCAGTTCGCTGGCCGCATCGTCGACCGTGTCGGGGAGAACGATCACCTCGGACTCGAACCGGTCGGACGGGCCGTCGGTATTGTCACAGCCGAACCCCTCACTGCCCGAGCGCCCCAAATAGACAGCGGAGCCGTAGTAGCTGGCGTGAGATCCCGCCGATGAGTAGACGACCGGGTGGGTGCCGTCACGCTCGAGCTTGGAGGAATCCCAGTGGGCCCGTTCGCCGCCTTCGTGCTGGGCGTAGCCGACACTGACGGGTTCACCGGCCAGGGCTTGCTCGATGGACGAGGCGTCGAAGAGCAGCTGGACGCCCTCCCAGTCACTCTCGTGTTTGTTGTTCCAGTCGTTGTAGTACCAGTAGAACCAGTACTGGAGGACCAGTCGGCCGGGGTGCGCATCGTTCTGTGCGATGTGGGCATAGACCGTGACCGGTAGGCCGGCGCGGTAGCGAGCGAAGTCGCGCTCATAGATGCAGCCCGGGTCGAGGGCTCCGCCAGGGAAGTCGAGGAAGAAGCCCTGCCCCAGGCCGAAGAGATCGCTGGCGCTGGGGGCGCGCTTGACGGCCGGGTCCCCATTGCCGACCTGGCGAAGCAGGATCTCGGGGTTGTCGAGCACGATCTCGACGTTGGTGGGGGCGTAGGGTTCCCCCTCCGGGTCGCACGGCCCGTCCTGGGCCTTCAGCACCATCACCGGCGCATACCGGTCAGCGAGCTGCTGGGCACCCCCGGGATCATCACCAGCCAGATCCTCGGCCCTCGCCGCGTCCGGGAACACCGACATGAGCCCGGCGAACACCAGAACGACGAGCATGACCGTGATAGCCGATCGACGCCTCGACTTGCTCACCCAGACCCTCCCCGGTGGTCGAGCTCACGCTAACAGTACCCTTGGTCCTCCCATCTCCCGGAGGTCCGTCATGGCGCTCGTCGCCCCGACTCAAGTCGCCCCGGTGCCGAGCAGCATCGGCGTAGTTGCCGACGAGTTCGATCTGAGCACCATCACCACCGGCGACCTGGTCTTCGCCGGGGCCGCCGTCGTGACCGCGATCTTGATTTCCCAGATCACCAAGCGGGCCATGCGACGGGTCCTCGATGACCTCGATGGTGTCCCGGTGATGGCCGGCAACGTGATCGCCCGGATTGTGAGCTACATCATTCTCACGATGGGCCTGGTCGTCGCCCTCGAGGCCCTCGGGTTCTCGTCGGGCCTCGTCGGATCGATGCTCCTTCTGGTCATCATCGTCGTTGTCTTCGCCGCCAAGCCCCTGCTCCAGGACCTCGGGGCGGGCCTCATCATCCAGCTTCGCCGGCCCTTCGGGGTCGGCGACCTCGTGGCCATCGGCGCCGTGGAGGGAGAGGTCGAAGAAGTGAGTGCCCGCACGGTTCGGCTCATCACCGTCGACGGGCGGCGAGTGCACTTGCCCAACCGGTCGGTCCTCGATGGGGCCATCACCAACCTCACCAACGAGGGCCGGAGACTCACCACCTTCATCGTGGGCGCGGCCTACGACACCGACCTGGATCTGGCTCGCCAGGTCATCGTGGAGGCCCTCGACTCCTCCCCGCTGGTCTTGTCCGACCCCCCGCCACAGGCCTTCGTCGAGGACTTCGCCGATTCGACGATCAACATCGCCTGCCGATTCTGGCACCAACCCCAGGTCCAGGCCGAATGGGCCGCCCGCGACGAGAGTATGAGGGCGGTGAAACGGGCTCTCGACGACGCCGGGATCACGATTGCGTTCCCCCAACGGGTGCTCTGGGTCCAGCCGACAGAGGACTGAGCACGTGATGGGCAGACTCGAGACGTCAATGGCGGTAGGGCAAGCAGGGCCTACGCTGCGGCCATCATGCTGAGTCAAATTCGAGCCCTCTTCGGTCGCGACACCCTGAAGAACGACGCGATAGCCGGGGTGGTCCTCGGAGGCCAGAGCGTGCCGGACGGTCTGGCCGCCGGCTTGCTGGCCGGGGTCAACCCCGTCTACGGGTTGTACGGGTACCTGTTCGGGATGCTCGGAGCGGCGTTCGTTACGGGATCCGAATTCATGACGGTGCAGGCCACCGGGGCCATGGCTGCCGTCGTGGCCGACGTCGACGTAGCCCATGGCGCCGACGACCCCGAGCGAGCCCTGTTCACCCTGGCGCTCATGACGGGCATCGTCATGCTGATTGCTGGTGTCCTGAAGCTCGGCTCCATGCTTCGGTTCGTTTCCAACGCAGTCATGGTGGGGTTCATCAGCGGCGTCGGCATCAACATCGTGCTCGGACAGCTCGACGATTTCACCGGCTACGAGGCCAGCGGGGCAAATCGGCTGCTTCAGGCCCTCGACCTCGCCCTCAACCCACTCGAGATCGACATGAGGACGGTAGGGGTTGGTGTACTCACCATCGTTCTCATCCTCTGGCTCGAACGCACACGACTCGGCGCGCTCAGCCTCGTCGTAGCGGTGGTCGGGGGTTCGGCCCTGGTCCCGCTCTTCGACTGGGACGTGGCCCAGCTCGGCGACATCGTGTCCATCCCCGGCGGTCTACCCGGGCCGCGGGCTCCCCTGTTCGGGGCCATCCCCTCCCTGATCATCCCGGCCCTGTCCCTGGCCTTCGTCGGGCTCGTCCAGGGGGCAGGCATCAGCGCCAACTTCCCCAATCCCGACGGCTCCTACCCCGATGCCTCCCGGGACTTCGTCGGCCAGGGCGTGGGCAACCTGGTCTCGGGGACCTTCCAGGGTATGCCCGTGGGCGGGTCCATGTCGGCGACATCGATCGTCACCGCCGCAGGATCGAGGACCCGGGCCGCCCAGGTCATCGCCGCCGGCGTCATGGCCGTCATAATCATTGTCTTCGGTTCCTTCGTCGACGAGACGGCCATGCCCGCCCTTGCGGGCCTCCTGATGGTGGTCGGGTTCCGCACGGTCAAGCCCACCGAGATCCTCGCGGTCTGGAAGACGGGTCAGATTCAAGCGGCAACGATGACGGTCACCCTGGCCCTGACCATCATCATCCCACTCCAGTTCGCGGTGCTCGTGGGGGTGGGCATGTCGACCCTCCTCTTCGTCATCCGTCAGTCGAACGACCTCGTGGTCAAGCGGATCCTGGTGGAGGCAGAAGGCCTACAGGAGGTCGAGCCACCTTCGGAAGTGCGGGCCGACGACGTGATCCTGATTCAACCCTACGGGAGCCTCTTCTTCGCATCGGCCGCAGTGTTCGAGAGCCAGCTGCCGGCTGTCACCGAGGACTCGCGAAACTCAGTTGTCATCATCCGACTCCGGGGTCGTACCGACCTCGGCTCCACCCTCACCGAGACATTGGGGCGCTACGCCGAGTCCTTGAAGGCCACCAACAGCAAGCTCATGCTCATCTCCGACAGCCCGCGAGTGCGGGACCAGCTCGAGGTCACCGGGGTGAACGCTTCGATAGGGGCCGAGAACCTCTACGAGTCCGACGAATGGATGGGGGCCACCATGCGTAGGGCCCACGAGGACGCTTGGGCCTGGATCGCCGACCACGAGGTCTGACCACGCCGAAAAGGGCCGGGTCGACCACCTCCCGGTCCACTACCGGCCCCAGCGAGGGCCAGTGTAGGGTTCGCCGTCATGCAGAAGGAGGCAACCCGGCGGCTCAAGTCGATGACCAGCGCAGCGTCGATGGCCACCCGCCTTCCCACTGCCGTCATCCTGGTCAGCCTGATCTCCTTGATCGTGGCCATCGTCGTCGGGGTACGGACCGGCACTGACCTCGGACGAGAGCTGAACGAAGACCGATTGGTGGCTCTGCGGGCCTCAGTCGCCTCTGATATCGCCGGCCAGGTGAACGGGTTGAGCCGCCAGAGTGAGGCCCTGGCCTCGAGCCCCCAGGCCGTGGTCGCTCTCGACTCCTTCGCAGACGCCTACGACCAGCTCCGCAGGACACCTCCGGAAGACCTGGCCGAGGAGACCGAGGCGCTGGTGACCGAATACCAGAGTCGGTACCTCGAGCCCTTGTCCGCGGCTGGACGCAAGCTGGACCTCCGAGATCTGGTCACCAACAACCCCGCGGCCGTCCACCTCCAATACCACTACTCTGTCGACCTCGGCGTAGTCACCGATCCAGCTTCGATCGACGATGGCCGAGACGGGAGCACCTGGACCGAGATCCACGCTTTGGTCCACCCGATCTATCGCGATGTGGTCGACCGATTGGGCCTCACCGACTTGTACCTGATCGAGCCGACCGACAACATCATCGTCTACTCGTCGGAGAAGCGAGCCGATCTGGGGACCAGCCTCGACGTCGGTCCGTTCAGTGGATCGCTACTCGCCACGGTCGTCGACGAAGTGCGACGTGATCCGGGCGCCGGTGCCCGGATCAGCGACCTGAGCTTCTATGACCCGGCCCTACTCTCCCCTGTCGGAGTAGTCGCCAGTCCGGTGATGGATGAGAGCCGCCTGGCTGGTGTCGTGGTGTTGATGTACGACGTCGCCCAACTGACCCAGATCCTCACCGCCGAGCGCGACTGGGACCGGGCCGGCTACCCACCCACCGGCGAGTCGTTCCTCTTCGGGGCCGACGGCCTCTTGCGCAGCGATCCTCGCACCTACCTCGAAGATCCGCGGGCCCACCTCGTTTCAGCCCGCTCGGCCGGGAGACTCACGGATTCGCAGCAGTCCTTCATCGAGAGCGCAGGTACCACCGTCCTCACCCAGAGGGCAGCCGACGAGACCGTCGACGCCGGGATCGACGGAGACCAGACGGTACGCCGGCGTCCCACCCTCACGGGCAGCCCGTCGTTCAGCACCGCAGCCCCGGTGGGTGTCCCTGGAGTCGACTGGTACGTCGCCACCGAGGTCGATGCCGACGCGGCCGACGGCGACCTGGACAGCTTCGTCGACGTGCTCGTGGTGGGTACTGCAGTATTCGTCGTCGCTCTCGCCTTCCTCGCGGTGGCCTGGGCCAGTCGGATCGTCCATCCGGTCCGAGCCATAGGTGAACGTTTGCAGGCTGGTGGCACCGACCTCGACCCGATCGACATACCGCCGCGGAGCCCGATCGAGTTCCAGCGCCTGGCCGACAGCTTCGAGTCGATGTCCCGGGCTCTCCACGACCAGCAGGCCCAACTCACCACCGCGAGGACGGCCCGCCTCGACCTCTTGGGTCGTATGTTGCCGCCCGCGATCGTCGACCGGGTGGCCAAGGGTGATCTCGAGTCCTTCGAGGACATCCCTCAGGCAACGATTGTGGTCGTCGTGGTGCTCGGCCTGGGGACACTCGTGCGCGACGGAGAAGACCTGAACAGCAGGAAGCTCGTGGACGAACTGCACGGCGAGCTCGACGATCTCGGCGAACGCCACGGACTGGAACGGGTGAAAGTGATAGGTGACGCCTATGTGGCCGCCTGCGGACACGGGCGCCCCTACATCGACCACGCGCCCCGCTCGGTGGCGTTCGCGGCCGATGCCAGAGACGCGATTCAAGAGCTGGGTCAGCACACCCGAGGCGGGCTCGACGTATCGGTTGGTCTTGACACCGGCCCGGTGACGGTCGGGGTCACAGCCGCCACCCGACTCCTCTACGACGTGTGGGGTACCCCGGCCACCGCGGCGCACCACCTGGCCCGTCGCGCCGAGCGAGGGCAGATCGTGGTGTCGGCTACCACCAAGGATCTCCTGCCCGACACCATCGAGACGAGCCGCCGGGAAGCGGACGACACATGGCTGATCTCCGCCCCGTCAGTGAGAGGTTCCCCTTGAGCGTTGGAGCCAGCCTCAGTACCGAGTGGGCGGTGGCGATCATCATCCTCGTCCCCGCACTGATCCTTCTCGCGGCCGAGCTCGACGAACGCCTCCGTCAGGCGAACTCACCCCTACGACCGGCAGCCCTGTTGATTCGGACCTGGATTCTGCCCTTCTTTGCCGCGTGGACCTTGGTGGTGCCCGTTCTCGGGGTGGGGGCCGATGACCTGATCACCCGCCTCGTCGGATCCGGACTCGTCCTCGCGGTCGGCGCGACAGTCCTACGAATCCTGCGGGTGATAGTCGAGGAGATCCAGAACCGGCCCCGCACCCCCGACCGACGAGCAGTCCCCCAGCTCTTGCTCGCCCTCCCCCGACTCGGGGTCGTGATCATCACCGGTTGGTTGCTCATCGGCTCGGTCTGGGGAGTCGACCTCTCGGCTGCCCTGACAGCACTGGGCGTGACCTCCCTCGTCATCTCCTTCGCCCTTCAGGACACCCTCAGCGGGCTGGCCGCCGGCGTACTCCTTCTCAGTGACCAACCGTTCCAGCCCGGAGACTGGATCGAATCCGGCGATGTCGAGGGCGAGGTGATCGACGTCAACTGGCGAACCTCCCGTATCCAGACGCGCAACGGCGACACCATCACGGTGCCCAACGGCCAGCTGGCGAACGCCAACATCACGAACTACAGCGCGCCGAACCCGCTGCACCGGATCGTGGTGCCGCTACAGGTGGCCTACAAGAACCCGCCCACTCTGGCCAAGGCCATGCTGCTCGACGCGGCCCGCGGCACACCGGGCGTGCTCAGTGATCCTCCTCCCCAGGTGCGGGTCGTCCAGATCGATGACCCACTCATGGGCTACGAGGTCAGCATGTGGATCGACGACTACGCGATCGCCCCTCAGGTCAGAAGCGACTTCGGCTCCCTGGTCTGGTATCAGTCGTACCGTCACCAGGTGCCGTTGCCCAGCCCGGCCCAGGACCTCTATCTGTGGGACGGCCCTCGTACCCAGGACGCAGGCGAGCCCGAGCTCGCCGACATCCGACAGATGCTCCGCCAGACACCCATGCTCAGCACCCTCGATGACAGCGCCCTCGACCGACTGGCCCAGGCCTCGACCCCGGAGCGCTTCGCCGTCGCAGAGACCCTGCTCGATTCTCGAACCCCAACTCGCGACGTGGTGGTGTTGCGTGAGGGCCGGGCCCAGCTGGTACTCGTGACCGAGGGCAGCGAAATCCCGATCGGCGATCTGAGCACCGGGGAGATCATCGATCTGGCCACCAGCATGCCCGACGGTGGAGGTCCCATCGCCGTCCGGGCTCTGACCGATTGTGAGGTCCTCATCGTCGATCCTGACGTTCTGGGTGAGATCGGTAGCCGCGCCCCTGAGGTAGCCGATGCCTTCAACCGCGTATCGGCCATCCGCAGACGACGTCTCGGGCGACTGTCTCGGCAGCGTGGCGTCGAGACCGTGGGCGACCAGCACGACGGAGAGGGCCTGTGAGCGTCGAGGCAGCCTCGCGCCTCAGCGGGTCAGATGACGAGCCGGCCGACACCACCCCGGGCCCGACCCCGGCGGATAGCCCCTCGGGCGAGCCATCCGACCTGCCGTGGTGGCGTCGCCCCCGACACCTGAGGCGTCAGTTGGCGGGAACGTTGGTGCTGGTGGCGCTGGCGTCGATCGTGCTGGTGGCCGGCCTCAACTTCATCGCCGCTCGCCAACTGCTCGACCAGGGGGCCAGGGACCAGTTGGCCGGGGTGGGCGAAGCGAGGGCACGGAGTATCGATCTCGGGATCGACCGGGTCCTGGGAAGTACGTCCGCTTCGGCTGCGGACCTTGGCGTGGTGCAATCCCTCCGGGACCTGAGCGCCGGGTACGCTGATCTGGCCGAGGAGAACCTCAGCGAGCGCCAGGGCACCGACCTGAACGAGTGGTATCGGTCCAACGTCGTTGATCCCCTCAACGAGCTTCCCCTCGACCAGGACTTCGCGCTCGGCGACGTCGAACCCCGAACCGATGCGGCCCGCTACGCCCAGCTCCACTACACGATCGGTGGCACCGGAGAGAGCCGTCGCGACCTCGACGACGCCGCTGACGGGTCGACCTACTCGACCGCCCACGCCCAGCACCACCCCTACCTCAGAGGCCTTGCCGACGTGCTCGGGCTCGAAGACCTTCTTCTCGTCAACCTCGATGGTGCCATCGTCTACAGCGTCGAGAAACGGATCGACTTCGGGACCAACCTCGTCGACGGCCCCTACCGAGATTCGCGTCTGGCCGAGTCGCGGCGCAGCCACCTCTCGCGCCTTCCGATCGGTGAGGCAGTGCTCACCGACATCGAGCTCTATCTCCCCGCAGGGGCTGAGCCGGTGACCTTTGCGGCCGCCACGATTCGGGATGACACCGAGGTCATCGGGGTCCTCGTCACCCAGGTCCCGGTGAGCTCGCTCAACGCGGTCACCACCGCCAGCCAAGGCTGGGAGGACGTCGGGCTCTCGACCGGCGAGAGCTATGTCGTAGGACCGGACCGTGTGCTTTCATCCGAGAGCCGGCTCTGGATCGAGGATCCCGACTCCTACCTGGAGAAGGTCGACGACCCGGAGCTCGCCCAGCTGATCGAAGCTCTCGGTTCACCAGTAGGCCTCCAGAGAGTCGATACCGAGCCCGTCGAGACGGCCCTCGACGGCACCGTCTTCGAAGGAACCTCGCGGAACTACCTCGGTCAGAAGACCTTCACCTACGCCACGCCCATCAGCGTCCGCGGCGTCGAATGGATTGTCGTAGCCGACATACCGCTGAACGAGGCTCGGGCCCCTCTCTACGACTACGGGCGCACGATTGGCCTGGTACTCGTCATCATCCTGCCGATCGCCGGCATCATCGGGCTCTGGTTGGCGAATCGTCTCACCCGACCGATCCCTCCTGTGGTTGCCGCCGCGTTGGCGGTGGCGGAGGGCGAACGGAACCCGGACCTCCCCCATCTGGGCCGCGACGAGTTCGGTGACCTGGCGCGGCGACTGGGCCAGATGGCCACTGAACTGGGGCTCCAGGAGACGGCTCTGGCTGAACAGTACGAAGAACGACGTCAGCTCCTGTTGACCGTTCTCCCTCCCCGCATGGTGCAAGCCGACGGCATAGTCAGCGGGCAAGGTGACAACGCCGCAACAGCCACCGTGGTGGCCGCCTCCATCGCCCCTTCGGACATGGATCAGACGTCTCCTGAGAGCGAGCTACCCCAGGTTCTGGCCGAGGCGCTGACCGGGGCGGAGCAGTTGGCTCAGCAGCACGGTGTCGAACGAGTTCGGGCCGCGGCAGACCAGTACCTGTTCCTCGTTGGTTTGGATTCGCCTGACGGCGGGGCCGATCTGGCCATCGCGTTCGCCATTGACCTGTTGGCGATGATCAACGAGCTGGCAGCTGACAAGGAGGTCTCTCTCCCAGTCCACCTCGGGCTGTCGAGTGGGTCGATCGCCACCGGCATACTCGAGCGGGGCAGCCTGACGTTCGCCGCCTGGGGCGAACCGGTGCGCCGGGCCCTGGCCCTCGGGGCCCTGTCCCAGGCCGATGAGATCCTGGTGGACGACAGCACTGCGGAAATCGCCGATACCGACCGGTGGCCACTGACAGCAGCCACCGATGTCGTGGCCCTCGACGGCCAACCCATGACCCTCTTCACCGTGGCGGGCGACAACATGACACCCCCCTCACGAGCCAAGAAGGACGAATAGATGATGTCATTGAAGCTGGGCGACTGGGAACTGGCGAGGGACATCTCCGAGTGGATCGAGATCGTCGCCATCGCGGTGATCTCTCTCGGCGTCATCCTGGCCTTTCTCCGGTGGGCGGCCGCCACTCGCGTGGGGGACGGGGGCGTCGCCGTGTTCAAGGACCAGATGGCCAGGAGCCTGCTCATCGGGCTCGACCTGTTGATCGCGGCCGACGTGATCCGGACCGTCACCCTCGAGCCAACTCTGGAGAACGTCGCCGCCCTGGGGCTTCTCGTCCTGGTTCGCACCTTCCTGGCCTGGACCCTCGTGCTGGAAACCGAGAATCGTTGGCCGTGGCAGCGCGATCAGCCCGCCGAACCTTGACCAAGCCTCCTCGCCGATCAACCCGGCCGGGAGGCCCCGGTGGGGAATGCGTCGATGCCCTGTTGCTCGTAGAACGCAGTGACCCGGTCGTGGTCACCTGCTGTCATGGGGTCGGAAAGATGTTGGCCCAGTCATCGCGCATGCTCACCTGTGTCCACCCCAGACGGGCGGCCGAAGCCTCGACCGGCTCATCGGCCACGAAGGACCCGGCCTCACTGGCGTAGGCATATTCACGCTCCGCGTCGTCGTGGTTGACCAACAAAGCCAAGGACGGACCATCCATCACATTGGTGTGCTCGAGCATGTCGGCATCACCCGGGGAGTTGCCGGCCGCCAGCACCGGACGGCGACCCAACCCGACCTGGATGTTGGAGATCTTCGTTTCCCCCTCGTTGGCCTCACCCTGGGGACGGTCGGTGCGGACCAGCACCGGGCGGCCGTCGCGCTGGAGGACCCGGTAGGTCACCAGAGTGCCGACCACCCGCTCCTGTTCGACCCCGTAGACCCGACGGCTGATGGCCCGCACGAACTCGGTGCCACCACCGGTCACGATGCAGTTGGTGAAACCCCGCCGCTCGAGCTCGCCGAGGAGCTCGAGCATGGGCTGGTAGACCATCTGGTCATACCGGAGGCCGGTGTCGGGGTGGCGGGTCTCGGCGAAGAACGCTCGCACCCGGGACTCGAACTGTTCGGGTTCCTGTCCCTCGAAGAGGCCAACCAGCGCGACCGCGACCCGCTCGAGCCCCATTTCGGCGATGGCCGCCATATTGCCGCTGAGCACGGCCCGATACTCCGGGACCGAGCCCAGCGCCGGGCGATCCTCCACCTCATGACGTAGGACCCAGACGAAGAAGTCGAGCTGTGTGTAGCGGGGCTTCTCACACCACAGGGTGCCGTCGTTGTCGAAGGCGGCCACCCTCTGTTCGGGCGGGATCTCGGCGGCGTCGTCGAGGAAGGCCACCAGCGCAGTACGCGCCGCCCCCTCGCGCCAGGACGGCAGCACGGCATCAGGCATGGTCGCAGCCCTCCGGTCGCTCGCGGCCCTCCGTCCGGTCACGAGCTGGGAAGGCCCGTCTGGAGCTTCTCGAGCATCGAGCCGACCGTGAAGCTGGCCGACTCCTGCCGGGGCGGGAACTCGACCAGCGAGGCGGCCATCTGCATCACGAACGCCTGGGCCGGCACCAGCAGGAAGGCGTGGGATAGGAGCCAGTCGTAGTAGGTGTTGGAGGTGATATCGGCCCGCTCGTAGGGATCGGTCCGCAGATTGAAGATCTTGGGGATCCTCAACTCCGTGAACGGCTCGACCCACACCTGGAGGGTGCCGGTGGCACGCTGCTCGAGGAAGACGAGCTTCCAGTTGTCGAACCGTAACGCCATCAGATCACCGTCGTCGGACACATAGAAGAAGTACCCGCGCGAGCTCTCAGCGGCCTCACCGGTGAGATACGGCAACTGGTTGAACCCGTCCAGGTGAACCTTGAAAGACGTACCGGCAAGCTCGGTGCCCGCCTTCAGCTTGTCAACGACGTCGGGCTCGCCGGCAGCGGCCAGCAGGGTGGGGAACCAGTCGTTGTGGGACATGATCCCGTTCAGGACGGTTCCCGACTCTATTCGGCCAGGCCAGCGAACCAGCGACGGGACCCGGAAGGCGCCCTCCCAGCACGAGTTCTTCTCGTTGCGGAACGGGGTCATACCCCCATCGGGCCAAGTGTTCATGTGAACGCCGTTGTCGGTGCTGTAGAGCACGATGGTGTCCTCGGCGATGCCCAGCTCGTCGAGGTGGTCCAACATCACCCCGATGCGCTTGTCGTGCTCGACCATGGCGTCGTGATACTCCGACTGCCACTTGCCGGCCTGGCCACGGATCTCGTCGGCAATGTGGGTACGGAAATGCATGCCAGTGGTGTTGAACCACATGAAGAACGGAGTGTCCTCGTTGACGGCATCGGCAATGAATCGCTGGGCCGGCTCGATGATCTCGTCGTCGATGGTCTCCATCCGCTTCTTGGTGAGCGGGCCGGTGTCCTCGATGCGACCGTCGGCATAGCTGTGGATCACACCCCGCGGGCCGAAGTTCTCGCGGAAGTCCGGGAACCGCTCGGGATCGGGGTAATCAGGGTCCTCTGGCTCCTCTTCGGCGTTCAGGTGATAGAGGTTGCCGAAGAACTCGTCGAAGCCATGGTTCGTGGGTAGGAACTCGTCGCGGTCTCCGAAGTGGTTCTTGCCGAACTGGCCGGTCGCGTACCCCTGCTCCTTCAATGCGGTGGCGATCGTCGGATCTTCATCGCGGAGCCCGAGGTCGGCACCCGGCAACCCGACCTTGGTGAGGCCCGTCCGGTACGGGTTCTGTCCGGTGATGAACGCAGCCCGACCAGCCGTACACGACTGCTCCCCGTAGTAGTCGGTGAAGCGGGCCCCCTCCTCGGCGATCCGATCGATATTGGGGGTCCGGTAGCCCATCAGGCCGTCGCTGTAGCAACTCAGGTTGGAGACCCCGATGTCGTCTCCCCACAAGACCAAGATGTTGGGCTGACCGT
>JAAEMS010000043.1 GCA_024225275.1 Actinomycetes bacterium | reverse complement strand
CGAAACCGGCCGCATCGGCGATGCCGTGCTGGCGGGGGCGGCAGTGGCCGGCGTCGACGAGGTGTACGCCATCGGCGGCGCCCAGGCGGTGGCCGCCATGGCCTATGGCACCGAGTCGATCCGGGCCGTCGACGGCATCGCGGGCCCGGGAAACATCTATGTCGCCATCGCCAAGCGCGAGGTGGCGGGCACGGTGAGCATTCCGTCGGCGTTCGCCGGTCCCAGCGAGGTTGTCGTCATCGGCGACGGCGCCGTCCCTGCCAGTTGGGCTGCCATCGACGTCATCCTTCAGGCCGAGCACGGCCCCGATGGTCTGGCCTGGCTCGTGACCTGGGACGAAGCCTTCCTCGATGAGGTCAACCGGGTCGGCTCCGAGCTTCTCGACCAGGCACCCCGACGTGATGAGATCCTCAGCACCCTCGAATCCAGCGGATACGCAGTGCTGGTCGACTCTCCCGAGCAGGCCATCGAGGTGAGCAACCTGATCGCCCCTGAGCACCTCGAACTGCTGGTGGCTGACCCCGACGCCCTGCTGGCGTCGGTCCGCCACGCCGGTGCCGTGTTCACCAGCCCCCTCGCCCCTGCCTCCACCGGCGACTATGTGGCCGGCCCCAGCCATGTGCTGCCCACCAACGGCACGGCCCGGTTCTCCAGTGCCCTGACCGTGGCCGACTTCCAGAAGCACATCCATGTGGTCGACATCGACCAGGAGGGCTTCGACCGGCTGGCCCCCCACGTGATCGCCCTGGCCGAGACCGAGGGCCTCGACGCCCACGCCGAGTCGATCCGCTTGAGACAGGCCCGGCCGGCCGAGAGGGCAGAAGCACGGGGTTCCGGATCATGAGCAAGCGACCCCAACTCCGCGACGACCTCGTCGCCCTCGAGGGCTACCATTCGCCCCAGCTCGACGTCGAGGTTCGCCTCAACACCAACGAGGCGCCGGGCCCGCCCCCGGCGGCGTTCACCGAGGCCTTCGCCGAAGCGGCCCGTTCACTGGAGTGGCACCGCTACCCCGATCGGGCGGCCACGAGACTCCGGACGGCGATTGCTGCTACCCACGGGGTGCCGATGGCCAACGTGCTGGCCGCCAACGGCTCCAACGAGATCCTTCAGACCATCCTGCTGGGCTTCGGCGGCCCCGGGCGCTCCTGTGCCGTCTTCGAACCCACCTACGCCATGCACAGCCAGATCGCCCGTACCAGCGGCACCGATGTGATCGTGGGCGAGAGGGGCCCCGACTACGCCCTCGACGTCGATGAGGTCGAGCGGGTCGT